>JANLUJ010000458.1:0-3740 GCA_031363425.1 Pirellula sp. | reverse complement strand
ACAAGGCGAACGGCCCCACGCTCTCAGGCCCTGAGCCCAAACTACCGTACACCAAGCGGTTCGACTAAGTCGAATGTACGCTCGGTTAATGTAACGGTAGGATACTATTAGGCGACCGGCAGATTTTACCCTACCTAGCACGACGCGCAAGCTAGTGATTCCAGCTTCCAATTCACTAGCTCGCGCGTCGTGCTACTGGTGCTTTTCAGTCTGCCGGTCGCCTTAGGGCACTCTTGCCGAGAGAGTACTTGCACAAACCGAGGGATGCAAATTGGAAGACCAACCGTGGTATCGAAGTGGACTCGCATTTGAATGCACGCAATGCGGCAACTGTTGTAGCGGTCCTGGGGAGGGATACGTCTGGGTCACGCCGCAAGATATTCTCGCATTAGCAGCTTGCATCGGAATGTCGGATCGACCAGAGGAGTTTGAGCACAAATTCACGCGTCAAGTCGGCGCGCGAACGAGTTTGGTCGAGTATTCCGATGGAGATTGCATTTTTCTCGACCCATCGACTAGAGTCTGCACTGTTTACCAAGCTCGACCGGTGCAATGCCGAACTTGGCCATTTTGGAAAAGCAATGTTGAGTCACCAAGAGCTTGGTCGCAAGCTGCAAAGAATTGCCCAGGTTGCAATCAGGGCAGACTTTACAATTTGACTGAAATTAATAAAAGCTTGGCAAAAGACAACGGAGACTTTTGATGCGACCTGCAAAATTGCAGCTCGCCTTAGGCAAGTTCATTGGAGATACGATCCCATGCTCCGATTCATTGCCGCAAGCACTCTTCTCGCATTCGATCCCCCCATTCCAATCGACTGCTGGTAAGCCCATCTTTTTGCGAGCGCTAGCGGTGCAGTTGACTCTCGAACAGTCTTCCGTTGACAGGTTCTAGGTACCGGCGTCGCATTTGTATTGCTGTTTTGTCGAACCGCAAGATATTTCAACATTCCAAATGGTCTCCCCCGATTGGCGATCGATTCGAAGTACCGTCGACCTGCGTTTTGTCGACAGCGTTGCAATCACTACACTATCATCGGAATCGATCTGGGAGGAGCGGCCATCGCCAGGAATTTTCACTTTCTTGGCAATATTCTTGTACCAAGACGTTTTCAAAGGGTTTTCCGACCAAAAACGGAGTCTAGTGACGTAAATCGTTTAACCCCCGAGCATACACGTCAGTTGGACGTTGCCTCGACTACATCTCACGTAGCATGGCCCCCTGGGCCGTGTGTAGCACGGTCCCCTGGGCCGTGTGGCACCTACTGCTCGCCTCGTCTCTGCGAGGAAGTCCCTTGAATCAGACTGGTCTTTTGGTCGATTGCGATCCCACTGAATACCTCTTTGGAACCTCCATGCCAATGCACCTCCACAAATTCGACTGCGTTGGCAGTGCCTAAACCAAAATGCATATCGTTACTGTAGTGGCTTTGATACCCACGACCGCGAATAACCTCTTGGATTTGCTCGCCAGATTTTGTGCGAACAACGACACGCGTCCCGACCGCATCTCGATTACTAGAAATCCCAATTAGCCTCAACTCGATCCAGTGGTTGCTGCTGCGTTCAGTCTCGTTTCGAAGTATGGTTGGAGTCGAGTTCAGATTTAAGATGACCACATCCAAATCGCCATCCTGATCGAGGTCCTCACATCCCAACGCTCGGCTGGCTTTTTCGATTTGTAATCCCTTGCCCGCGGTTGACGACACATCAGAAAACCTCTTACCATCAATGTTTCGAAGCAAAAAGTTCCGTGTCGCAAACTGAACGGTGTTGTCTAACAACTCGACGGTGTCGATCAAGTGGCCGCTGGCTAAGAACAGATCGACATACGAGTCGTTATCGAAATCGGAAAGACCGACTCCCCATGTCACGCTTCGTGTCGCCACCCCTAGTCCATAGGAAACACCCAAGTCGTCAAAGAATTTGCCTTCTGCATTGCGATAGACATTGGGTATCTCATCCTGGAAATTCGTAGAAACCAGATCCAACCAACCATCGTGGTCGATGTCAGCGCAGTCAACACCCATGCTCGCTTGACGCAGGCCAGCGTAATCGTATGCGACGCCTGCAAGCAATGCGATCTCTGCAAACTTCCCTTTCCCATCATTCTCCCACAAGAAGTTTTCGGCCGAATCGTTGCACACGAATACGTCGGTATCACCGTCCCGGTCAAAGTCAAACGATACCATCCCCATACCAGCCCCAGGCTGCAGTCCAATTCCAGACTCTATCGAAATGTCGGTAAAGGAACCATCTCCATTGCTGCGAAACAATTGATGGTTGTCGGGCTCATAGTCCTTTGGACCTGGCGCAGCCGGAATCCCAAAGATAAGTCGACTGACGTCTTTGTCGTACGCAAACTTGACGTAATTTGCCATATAGAGATCTAAATTCCCATCGGCGTCCACATCGAGAAACGAAAGACCGGCTCCGACCCGAAATTCCTTTGTCCCGGGCGCTTCTATGAGCGAGTCGAACGTGCCATCGCCGTTGTTTCGATAAAAAACCTTCGGACCATAGTTGCTGACGACCAAGTCTGGATCACCGTCGTTGTCATAGTCTCCAACGACAACGCCGAGACCGTGGTTAGCGTCCCCAACACCGGCCGATTCAGTTACGTCGACAAATCGCCAATCACCAAGGTTTCGATAGAGTCTATTTATCGGGACCTGTCCGGGCCTCTTGCCCTCATGGTATGCACCATTTAGCAAATAAATATCCATCAGGCCATCGCCGTCGAAATCAAAAATAGCAAGTCCCGAACAAATGGTTTCGATGATGAAATGTTTGCCCGATCCGCCGTCGGTGTGCAAGAAATCGATCCCAGTTTCCGACGTAATGTCATCAAAGCGTATTTCGTTTGGCTTCATGGCCTGAGTCATTTTTGTTTGGGCGGTTGCAACCGAATAGGAAGCTTCCAACGATGCAAAAAACAAAATGAAGATCACAACCCGAAAACAGCTCATCGAGACTCCTGCGACTTGATTAGTTGATCCAAGATGTTTTTGAAATTCGGACTCTCAGGGTCTTTCAAAGAAGCTATTCTCATCGCTGAAATGGCCTCCGCACGTTTGCCATTCATCGCCAGCGTTTGTCCGTATGTTGCGAAGTCTGCGGCTGTGCCCCTTAGTTCCGTTACCGTTTTCGCGAGATCCACTGCCCTTTCCGTGTTCTTGCCCGAAACGATTATCAACTCAACTAGGGCTGCGTACCCCTCCGGTCGACTCGGCATAGCCTGTACTACGTATTCAAAACTTTCTTGTGCGGTAGCCCAATCCTTTTGACGCTGACTGATGGTGCCGATCGTCATTCTGTAACCCAAATTGTTCGGCGAAATTTGCACCAGTTGCTTGGCGATCTCGATTGCCTCCTTTGGTTTCTGGAGTTGCTGCAATAGCTTTACCATGAGCCTTCGTGAGTCCTCATCGTTTGGTTCGTTTTGCGCAATGTATCGAAGGATCTGCATCGCCGATTCGGGGCGTTCATGTTTGAGGTAGACATGTGCTACATAGTTGAGTCGTGCGGCGATGTCCGCGCGCTCGGCAGCTTGCGCGACGCTCGATTCTACGTTGCTAGTGCTGCGAGCTGATTTCTGTATCGTAAGCCATTTTTTTGCCTCTTCGCGTTTTCCGAGTCGGACTAAAGCGGCTCCCATCCCTTGTTGCGACAAATGATTGTCGGGTGCAAGGTCGAGGGATTTTTGAAAGGCTTCGCTCGCTGCTGCGTAATCCCGATTAG
>JANLUJ010000425.1:0-6416 GCA_031363425.1 Pirellula sp. | reverse complement strand
GTGCCGGACAAACCTACGTGGACTTGGACCAATACTATTCGCTATGGGACGCGACACGCAAACGCCTTGAGAACTCCTTTGGACATCCATTGAGTCTAGAGATCGAACCAGGTCGATACCTGGTCGCCGAAAGCGGATTTTTGATTGCTGAGAATCGAGCCGTTAAATCGATGGGCGAGAATACGTTTTATCTTCTCGATGCCGGCTTCAACGATCTAGCCAGACCGATACTTTATGGGGCCTACCATCCGATCTCCATTTGTCATCGCAACGGACGCGTCTCAAAACAAATGGTCGACGTCGTCGTCGGCGGACCATTGTGCGAATCAGGCGATATATTTACTCAAGAAGAAGGTGGATTTGTTGCCAAAAGATCGCTTCCCGCGGCATCGGTAGGCGACTACTTGATCTTGGAAGTTGCAGGAGCCTATGGATTCGTCATGGCAAGCAATTACAACGGTCGTTACCGAGTGCCAGAGGTCCTGCTCGAAAATGGAAACATGCATTGCATTCGAACCAGAGAGACCTTCGAAGATCTCATTCGAGGCGAAGTCATTCCACTTTAAAAAGTTGTCCCAAATTTATAGTAGAACAATTGTCCCAACTGTTTATTCGTAGAACAGTTGCCCCAACTGTTTGTTTGTAGATCAGTTGTCCCAACTGTTCCGGAGTGAGAAAAAGGTCGAAACAGTCCAATATGGCGACCGGCAGGATTGACTCTACCTAGCACGACGCGCAAGCTAGTGATTCCAGCTTCCAATTCACTAGCTCGCGCGTCGTGCTACTGGTACTTTTCAGTCTGCCGGTTGTCAAACGACGTTTGCGTGAAAATGACAGAAACGCAGAGAGCGTCCGTTCGGATACCGATTCTACGCTGGCCCACGCAGGCTTGACCTGACGGTACAATTACGGAACATTGTCTACGTGTTTAGGCGACCGGCAGGTTTGACCCTACCTTGCACGACCCTTAAGCCCGTGATTCCGGCTTCCCATTCACGAGCTCGCGCGTCGTGCTACTGGTACTTTTCAGTCTGCTAGTCGCCTTACCACACTACAAGATCGTTCCCCACCTCCCCTTTTTGAGGACTAATTAATGTCGATGTATCGAAAAACTCTTTTGGCAGGGATTGCAGCTATGGCGATTGTTTCCAGCTATGCGGGGCATCCGCTTTCTTCCACTTCTTCAGCTCAAGCTGCGGACACGGGCAAAAGCGATTTGCCAAAGGTGCTGTCGTTTAAGATAAAGACACTTGAAGGCGAGCCTGCAGACCTGAGCAAGTACAAGGGCAAGGTTGTCGTGTTTGTTAACGTTGCGAGCAAGTGCGGCATGACGCCTCAGTACACGGCCCTGCAGAGCCTGTACGAAGCGTATAAAGACAAGGGACTGGTCATTGTCGGGGTACCCTGCAATCAATTCGGCGGACAGGAAGCCGGCAGCAGCAAGGAAATTCGCGAATTCTGCACCAGTAATTACAAAGTGTCCTTCGACATACTAGAAAAAGTGAATGTCAAAGATGAAGGCAAAGAAAAGGCCTGTGAATTGTTTGCCTACCTAACGGAACAGGACACAAAGCCAGCGGGTAAAGGACCTGTCGGTTGGAACTTTGAGAAGTTCGTCGTCGATCGAAAAGGCAACGTAGTCGGACGATTCAAGAGCAATGTCAAACCAGATTCGAAGGAAATGGTTGCCATCATCGAAAAGGCGCTGGCAGAATAAAGTGTGGCACGGTGGTCCCCACCGTGATCCGAACAATGTGACCATTCTCCCATTGAAATCACGACATTCATATGCCGTGATTTCTCGTCACAAAACAAATGAATAACCGTTCACTCTCGGTACGACTGATACCTGGGTAAGACTGATTCACCGTAGATCATAATTGCCGAGAACAATTTCTTTTGCCGAGAAAAACGACATTTTGCGCGTTTCCCGAGAGTGACTTCATTTGCCGAGAGCGACTTCATTCGGGGCCAAAACCTCTGGCTCAACGATCGAAAGAACGTAGTTCACGATGTGCCAGATATCTTCCTCGCGAATTCCTTTATCATCGCTCGATTTGATGATGGCTGCCGCAGGCATGGGTGCACCAACGATGCCGTATCGGATGCGACGATATATATCCAATGGCTCGCGACCACCCCGAAACTTGCCTTCAACAATATTCCGCGGTAGCAGTGGTTGAGGTTTCATACCGCCACGAGCCATCAATGGCAACAAATCGTCAAGCTTGGTTGGGCTAATGTCGATCTTGGACGTCCAGTCCTTAGTCCAATCATCGTAGTCAGGCAGCTGCTTTCCATCACCACGTGCAGATTCACCATGGCACTTAGCGCAAGCTGCTTCCTCGCTCAAATAGAGTTTTCTACCTAACACGATGGACGCGTCCAGTTCCTTCTTGTTATCAGCCGTTTCGCGTCCGTATATTGGAAATTCAGGCATGTCAAATTCTTCTACACCTTCGGCAGCTTCTACCCAAGCATCGGCGATTCCTGTAAGTATTTCCGTTGCTGTTTCCAACTGACCTTTCAACTTCTTCTTGTTTTCGGCGTCGTCGCTTTTCTTGTAGGAAGCGTTGTAAATTCGGTCCGTGTCCAAATCGAGTTCAAAAGCGGCAGTGTAAAGCAACTTGCGTTCGAACTCTCCTCGAATCGACAGGAAGACCACATAGTCGACTAACGCATTGATCTTTTCATCGGGAAGTTTATTGAACAAAGGCATCTGCGAACCGGACATGCCTTTGCGAAGGTCTCGAGCTATATCGGCCTTAACTGGTTTGAATTTTCTGGCAGTGCTCTTGTACTTGAACACGCCATGGCGAAACTCGCGAGGGTACGGATTCTGGGAGGCTGCGACCGGCCCTCGTCCTTGACCTGATTCTCCATGACATGAAGCGCACAGTTGTCGATACAAACCCTTTTCGCCCGGTTCTACCGTTGTTGCAGGTGGCCCTGCCGCCTTCTCGATATTCGCCAATGACAGAAGCTCTTTGTAATCATCGTCGCCAAAAAGGGGTGGTAACTTCGGTTCGTCGAGAGTCCCAAACCACTCCGTCAGCAGATCTTGAGAATCTGAAAGCGGCTGTTCCATTGCGGCATCTTGCTTCATTCCCAACGCATGCGAGTACAAGTAGTTGGGTTCATGCAGTGCTGACGGACCAGTCGCCGGTTTGCAGCCTGAAATCACACAAGGCATGCAAAAAGCGAAACCGGCGAGAATGAGATGGTACGAACAAGTTTTCATAACGAATCAATGTCTCTATTTTTTCGAGAGGTCGCGAATTTCGATTTTCCGCCATTTGACGTTAAAGGGACCTTGGTCTTTGCCGATACCGTGCACTTGGAGGCCAATGAAACCTGATAAAAATGATTGCGGATCGGTAATGTCCTCGACCAGCTTTCCGTTGATCCAAGTTTGAATCCTGGTGCCTACGGCACGAACATGGAACTGATTCCATTCGTTATTCTTCATGTATTCGTGTTTGGGTTGATCTGGAGAGATCCAACCTCGACCCGTTGCTTCGCCATAAATATAACCCGATTCGCCCGGCCCCCTCATTATTTCTACCTGCGGCCCATGGACGCGGCCCTTATCTTTGTCAGCGATGCTCTTGGAGCGGATCTGAACGCCTGAGTTTAGAGCAGGATCGACATTCACCTCAAAACGCAGTTCAAAATCGGAATATTCGTTGTTGGAGCAAAGAAAGGAATTCGGGCTGTCTTTGGAGGTGGTCCCCAGAATGCTATCGCCTTCAACCCGATAGACCGCCCATCCGTTTCGCTGGGTCCAGCCCGTTAAGTCCTTTCCTGAAAACAGCGATGTCCAACCTTCTCCGCTCGGAACGCTTTGAACACTTGGTGTGTTGCGAACTACGGCTTGGTCTTTGGCCTTGGGATCGTCTGCCAGGGCTACTCCGCTGGTTACGAAGGAGATTAGGCACGAATAAGCTGCAAACTTCAAAATGGATCGGACCATGTTGGACCTCGTCTTGCAATACGTGGGAGGATAGAGTCTCTAAAGAGCAGTTTATCCCGCCCAGACTCTTTTTTCTACCCAACAAACTCCAATGACTGAATTCAACGCTTACGGTGCATTTCCAGAAACACGAATGAGGCGAAATCGGCGCTGGCCATGGTTGCGCGAGATGCTGCGAGAAACGCATTTTTCTGCCGGCAATCTCATTTGGCCAATCTTTGTGATCGACGGCAAAAACCAGAGACAGACTATTTCGAGCATGCCGGGTGTTGAACGAATGAGTGTCGATCTGTCGGTACATGCAGCTGAGCAAGCCTGTTCGCTCGGCATCGCGTCGATTGCCATTTTTCCCGTCACGCCGCCAGACAAAAAATCGGAAGATGGCCAACATGCTTACGATCCAGATAATCTCATTTGTCGAGCCACGCGGGCTATCGTAGACAAGCTCGGTACCTCTATCGGCATTGTATGCGATGTGGCCCTCGACCCATATACGACACATGGTCACGATGGCCTACTGATTGACGGCTACGTTGCCAACGACGAAACGACGGAGGTACTTTGCAAGCAGGCGATCAATCAAGCCGCAGCCGGCGCAACCGTGATCGCACCGTCCGACATGATGGATGGCCGTATTGGCGCGATCCGCAAAGCACTAGACGATGCAAATTATCATGATGTAGTGATCATGTCGTATGCGGCCAAGTATGCATCGTCCTTCTATGGCCCGTTCCGCGACGCGGTCGGTTCAGCTAGTAACCTTGGCAAAGGCGACAAGAAAACGTACCAGATGGATCCCGCCAATACGGATGAAGCACTTCGAGAAGTCGCTCTGGATTTGAGCGAGGGGGCCGACATCGTCATGGTCAAGCCAGGCATGCCGTACTTGGACATCATTCGCAGAATACACGACACGTTTCATGTGCCAGTAGCCGCCTACCAAGTTTCGGGCGAGTATGCGATGCTCAAATTCGCTAGTCAAAACGGCGCCATCCAAGAACGCGAATGCGTCTTAGAAAGTCTACTTGCCTTTCGCCGCGCTGGAGCAACGAGTGTCTTGAGCTACTATGCCCTTCAAGCGGCATCATGGCTCAAGCCGTAAGTGCATAACGGCTCATAGGAGCATACCTCCCTATGCGGAATAAATAGCGATGTGAGCGGCGAGGCGCTAGCCGCCGGTACCCCGATTCCATTTTCGCATCGACTAGCTCGTTGGCTCATTAGCTCGTACGCAAGCTTAGCTTGTTCCCAAGCTCCAGCTTGGGAACGCACCCTCTGGAAGCTCCGCTTCCCGTACCCAGTGCTTGTTCTCTTCTATGTTCGCACCAGTCGAAGTGCCGAAGTTACCCTCCACTCCGTGCCAAGAAAAACGGCACGGAGTGCCGTTCTACACTAGAACTGCATCAAGCCGACGACATGAAACTCTATTCAATGTTAGCACCGACTTCACCGCCAGACTTGGAACCAAGAGCCCCCCAAACACCGTAAGGGCTTTGACCGCCATTGCCATCCGCAATCGTCGACGGCGCGGCCAAGTTACCTGTATCGATACTTTGGCTGATGAAGGCGACTGAACCATCGCACCGCGATGCGTTCACACCGCCAGTGTGATTGCTTGTCGGTGGCAAGATCGCCGGATCACCGTCACCCCAAGATATCACATGGGTACAGGAGGGTGCATTCGGCGGGAGCACGGTGTTAAACGCTACATAACACGGATGTCCATCATGCCAAAATTTCCCTCCATTGCCTTGATGTCGAGTTCCAGCAACCAAATAGGTTCCATCGGAAACTAATTTGCAAAGTTGCGGATTGTTGAACAGATTGGGAACCATGGCGATGGTTGTCTTGTGCTGCACTGCCTTGGCAATTGCTGCAGGGTTGCCCGCATCACTTGGATATTCTGTGGTCGCGATCAGTCGCTCGCTATAGCAAATCGTGTTGCTAGTTCCATCGGATAGGGCGCCAATCGGCACATGCTTGAACTTGGAAAACACACCTCGATTGTTTTCGTTGTTATTGAGATCCCACTGCCAACGTCCAATCGAATCCCCCATGCTCATCGAATAGGAATTCAATCCACCCCCAAGTCCTGCCGAGGGATCGGACGGGCATTTCATGAAACCTGGTGAGACACGCCAAAAGTAATCATTGTTCCAACCAGACGGACCTCCAGGAGGGATACTCCTCGCTGGATCACCGGCTTCGACTTGAGAAAACTGATTGTTTCCTTCCAAGTACGGGAGCACGGAGATGAAACCGCTTCGACGACCTTTGTTGTTATTATGGGCTGTATCCGGGGCTACATCATTTGTACCACCTTGTCGATATGGAAACTTCTTGTGAGCGCTCTCGTAGTTTAGAGCACCGAGCGATAGTTGTTTCAGATTGTTGGAACACTGCATGCGCCTCGCAGCTTCGCGAGCCGCTTGAACTGCGGGGA
>JANLUJ010000423.1:0-2136 GCA_031363425.1 Pirellula sp. | reverse complement strand
GCTGGAAGCCTATCCCACTTCTGCTAAACCAAAAATACAAACGGAACAAATCAACAATGAACATACGATTGAAGCCTGGAATTGTTTACCTTTCAACCTGCGTGATGATTGCCATAGGTGTGAGCAGCATTGGCTTGTCACAAGTCACCTCCATGGAAAAAGAGAGCGACTTGATTGGCGTGCTCAAGTCCGATTCACCACCCGGTGACAAGGCAATTGCTTGTAAACGGTTGGCCATTTATGGTACAGCCGAAGCCGCTCAAGAATTGGCAAAACTGCTTTCGAACGAGCAACTTGCAGCTTGGGCACGGATCGCGTTAGAAGCAATTCCTGGAGCCAAAGTAGACGAGGCCTTGCGAAAATCCACTGAATCCTTGGAGGGGCGATTGCTCGTTGGTACGATCAACTCAATAGGCGTCCGTCGCGACGCGAGTGCGGTCGAAAAAATGGGTAGCCTGTTGAAAAACAAAGACGCTGATGTCGCGTCAGCGGCAGCCGTAGCTCTCGGAAAGATCGGCAATGAAGCGGCGATAAAAACTCTCCGGCAATCGATAGCAAGTTCACCTGACAAGGTCAGGTCGGCAGTCGCGGAAGGGTGTGTTTTATGTGCAGAGCGAGCCATGCAAAGCGGAGACGCAACGCTTGCTGCCTCCATTTACGATGATGTTCGCAAAGCGGATGTGCCCAAGCAGCGAATTGTCGAAGCAACCCGTGGGGCAATTCTCGCGAGAAAGAATGATGGGATCCCTCTTCTCGTCGAAAATCTACGTTCCAAAGAAAGGGAACTTTTCCAAATAGCGCTTGCAACCGCCCGGGAAATGTCTGGACGTGAAGTCGACAGCGTATTGGCAACCGAGCTATCCGTCACATCACCTGAGAAAGCTGCGCTGGTCATTCAGGCGATGGCAGATCGCAAAAATACAGTGGCTTTGCCCGCGATCGTAAAGGCCTCTGCATCTGGTCCAAAGCAGGTCCGATTGTCAGCCATCAATGCATTGGGACGCGTTGGCGACGCAACCTGCGTTGCGTCACTTCTCGGAGCCGCAAACGAAGCTGACCAAGAATTGACTGATGCCGCTTTGACTGCATTGGCTGAGTTGCCTGATTCAACCATTAATGCGGACATTATAGCTCGAATTCCAAAGGCCGAAGGCAAAGTGCTTGCAGTACTGATTGGGGCGTTAGGACAAAGGCGTATCGAAGCAACTCAAGAACTCGTGGTGGCGCTGAGCAATGCCGACAAGTCAGTCAGGGCCGCTGCACTCAAGTCGCTTGGTACGACCGTTCCAGCCGCCAGTCTCGATGTGTTGGTTTCGCAAGTAGTGTTGCCTGGTTTTGCAGAGGACTTTGAAGCCGCAAAGCAGGCCCTTAAAACTGCGGCGACCAGGATGCCAGACCGCGAGGCGTGCGCTGCACAAATTGTACACGCAATGAGTACAGCTTCGTTACCCAGCAAGAACGCCATGTTGGATATCCTTGGCGCGGTTGGGGGAACGAAGTCTTTGGAAGCCATGAACGCTGCCTTGAAAAGTGACGAACCACAGCTACGAGACGCCGGCAGTCGCTTGCTTGGCGACTGGATGACGATCGATGCAGCACCGGTTCTGTTGGAATCCTATAAGAATGGGCCGAGCGACAAGTTTCAAGTACGACTATTCAAAGGTTATCTGCGAATGGCAAAGCAATTTGAAAAAAACCCTCAGGAGCGAGTTGCAATGTGCAGAATGGCCTTCGAGGCTGCCCGACAACCCTCCGAACAAAAGTTGGTTCTAGAACTTGTCAAACTCTTCCCGGATATCGAAACTCTAAAGCTTGCGATTCAAGCTACGAAGGTTGCTGAGCTGAAAGAAGACGCAACGCAAACGGCGCAAGCGATCGCACAGAAGATCAAGGGTAAAACCGAAGAAGTGCAAAAACTATTGACGGAACTTGGAATCGCTGAGATCAAGCCGTAAGGCGAGCGGCAGGCTGAAACCCGGCCAAGGAGGTTTCGTATCCTGCTTTTTCAGGCCCCCAACGAGCTCGTCTCGTTGGAGCCAAAGCTTATTGGCTAGACAGGTGTGCCAAGCCAACGCCCGCGTCCCCTCCCAGTCCAACGCCACAGGCGTTGGACTGGGAGGGGACGCGGGAATTGAT
>JANLUJ010000393.1:0-2903 GCA_031363425.1 Pirellula sp. | reverse complement strand
TAACAACGTGGGTGCCCCGCATGCTCGGCGATTGCAATAGCCCGAGGATCGCAGAGTTGATAGCCTGCGTGCCATTGCTGCAGAATGCAATGTCGTGGAATTGAGGCGCGCCAAGCTGTCGCGCTACCGACTGACGCGTTGTCCGAAGAAGTTCGCTAGAGCGCTCTGCAGATTGATACACGCCACGACCTGCCGCTGCTCCGTTGAGTGTTTGAAATGCAACGCAAGCCTCGAGAGAACCTGGAGGCTTGGGCCATGATGTTGCTGCGTGGTCCAAATAATAACGAGGGCTAACAGCCAAATGCGTCGTGCCTACTTACGGGAACAAGTACCTAATAAAATTCCGGACCGGTTGGCCATCAACATAAGCCGTAGGTTGACCGATAATACCACGACCGAGATATGCATTGGCTAACGACTGACCAAAGCCAATCAGGGGTCTAAACCCAGAATTGGTGCCGTTATTTGCGTAAGGCATGCCGGTGGGGGGCACATAGGAAAAAGGAGAGCCTCCCGGCTGAGTTGCATATGGGGACGATGCATAAGGCGATCCGCATACAGGTTGAGCGCATGGATCTACCGCTTGCCGATAGACTCGAGGCGAAACCATAGAACGTGCATCGAATTGGCATGGCGGTGAGCTAACAAAGGGCGCACCATTAACAACCGAAGAAGACCGTTGCGAATTCGGCATAACACTGTCACTTGGGCTTCGCATGGGAACTCCGCTACTGAATCCTGGATTGCTACCCATCGGGTTGTAATTGGGTTGCGGTTGGAAATTGGTCGGCGGATTATTGATCATCCCAGGGTTGATACCGGGGTTATTGCCAGTAACGCCGTTTAGAATGGGTGTTCCATAGGTTATAGGCCCCCCCATATTGCTCGACGGCATGACGTTTGGATTGTACGGTATGGTTGGCCGAATACTCGCATCGGGAAGAATCGGATTCGTATTAGGAAGAATTGGATTCGTATTGGGGGCATAAGCTGGAGAATTCGGAAACGACTGTGGTAGGTAACCAGGGTTAGCGCCGGTGCCAGGGATGTCCTGATAGTTTGCCAGGTA
This sequence comes from Pirellula sp., assembly GCA_031363425.1. GTDB lineage: Bacteria > Planctomycetota > Planctomycetia > Pirellulales > Pirellulaceae > JBKCUI01. The sequence continues at coordinate 1,834 of JANLUJ010000393.1, read as the reverse complement.
ACTGCTCGGTTGAATCGCAATCGGAAGCGTGGCTGAAGCGAGCGACACTCCTCCATTCACGTTTGATCGAACTGGTCGAAAATCATCGACGAACACGTTTCTAACTTGCGGACTCGCCTGCTGAATGATCGTATAACGTGGGCCGGGAAGAATCCCGATCGATTGAGTTGGTTTTGATTGGAAGGACTTGGAGTCAATGGTTGGCTTTTTTTGTGCCTCTTCATCCAAATTGGCGTGGCCGATTTCGATTCTAGCGCGCTGCTTGGGTTCCTCGCTGCGTTGAAGGAACCGGCCCAATGGATTGACATCTCCATCCACATCGGTGGCTTTGTTCAACGCATCGCGAAGTAGCTGAAGATCTCTTTCGGCATTGGCATCGGTCCGCGGGCGAAAAACAGGAGAATCGTTGCCAGCTTGGGCCATTGCTGGCTGCGTTGTCCATAGCAACCAGAGGACTGCTAGACCGAGAGGCATTGTTTTCTTAGACAAAGGATTCATGATGCAGGTCTTGTTATTGATGTTTTACGAGCGAACACGGCCCGGGGGGCCATGCTACTAACGAGTCGAGACTCGACCAAATGGGCTTTTACTTGTTGCTCGGATTTATTTTTACGCCAGCTGATTTCAGCCTTTCAATTGCAGTCGCCTGCGAGACTTCTTTTAGTGTGGCATCATCCAAATACAAGCGAAGAAAAGGAGCAAAGCGCCGCTCGGTTTTAGCATCTAGCTCACAGGCCTCCATCAGCGGGCTAAAATCTGCAATTGGATTCCCATTGAGCATCATTATGTTTGGAGTGAGGGAACGAACGAATTCAAGATTCTTGACGCCGCAGCCTTTGAGGTTGATCGAATCAAGCCCCTTGAGTTGCGACAGAGGCGCAGTGTCTTGAATGGGGTTTCCCGAAACATCAAGAGACCACATCTTCTTGAGACCACCAATCGGCTCAAGCGATTTTATTTTGTTTTCCGCGATGTAAAGCGAACGGAGATTGCTCATTTTACTAAGAGGCCCCAGATCGACGATGGCATTCTTCGAGAGCTGTAGGTATTGGGACTTGACTAGCTCAGCGATAGGCTCGAGCGATTCGATTTTGTTGGATGACAGATCGATGCTTTGGAGCAATTTGAGTTCCTTGATGGGACTCAAGTCGACGATCTCGTTTTTTTCAAGATCGATTTTCATGAGTGACTTGCAGTGCTGAAGCCCCTCTAAGTTTTTGATCCCTTTGCCTTTTCCAACGACCTGAGAAATATTCTTGACGTCGTCTGCTGTTAAGGGTTCCGCGTTGTACCGCTTTTCGAAAACTTCTTTGCGGACCGCCGCCTCCAGATTTTTGTCCAGAATCAAATCATCGCCAAATGCAACAGGAGCCTGAATTAAAACCGCGAATACCAATCCGCGGATAAATGAAATTTCGTGGCGGATGCTGCCAGCATCCGGTCCGACGCTAGCAGCGTCTGCCACGACCGTATTTTCCAAATGAAGCATCCAATTCGCCTTCCTAAAGTGGTCTTGGGTGGGTTCTCCTTCCACTTTATCCCAATGATGACGCCAATTCCAGGCTTGTTCCCAAGCTTCATAGTGCACAAAGGCTTTTTTTGACCACAAAACGTGTATAAATACTACGCGAGCATTTTGGCCGACATGGGGGAAGGCTCTTGCCAAAGGGAACTTAATTGCGAGTATTGTTAACTGCTTTCGAGCCTTATGACATCTGGGACCAGAATTCCAGCTGGGAAGCCTTGGTCACATTTTTGCACCAACGCGGCATTCCATCGGGCGTGACCACACGACGCTACCCGGTCGATTTAGATCTGCTTCAGATCCGATTGG
>JANLUJ010000490.1:0-2487 GCA_031363425.1 Pirellula sp. | reverse complement strand
GCAAGCGACCGCTGAAGTCCTCAGATCGCACTGGTTCGGATCATGACTGCACTGAAGTTTGGATTTCTTGGCGGTGGTCAAATGGCGACTGCGATTGCAAAAGGTGCAATCCAAGCAGGGATCGCAACAGATGCCGAAATTGCATTTTGCGAAACGAATTCAAAACAGATCGATGTGCTTAAGCTCAAGTTTCCAACGTGTGTGTTGGTTGCCAGTCCGCATGAACTTTTCGAAATATGCTCTCGAATCATCCTGGCGGTAAAGCCGCCAACACTATTGGAAATCGCCAGCAGCATCGAAACCAAAGTTACACCGGCGCACCTCTTGGTTTCTATTGCTGCGGGTATTTCATTAGGGAAGCTGGCGAGCTGCCTTGGCAGCGAACGCGTCATTCGCGTGATGCCGAATACTCCATGTCAATCGCTGGAAGGAGCGAGTGGCATCGCAGTTGCGGGAGCAGTAACTCAAGAGGATTATGAGTGGTGCGAAACCGTTTTTAGCGCCATTGGTACAGTGGTTCGCGTGACCGACGACCAACTTCACGCGGTAACTGGCCTGTCAGGCTCGGGACCTGCCTATGTACTAATGATGATCGAAGCACTTAGCGACGGGGGCGTGATGGCTGGACTCAGCCGACAAATGTCGCACGAGCTAGCAACACAAACCGTCTTGGGAACGGCCAAAATGGTACAGGAGACAGGCACGCATCCTGCGGTTTTGAGAGAGCAGGTAACAAGTCCAGGTGGTACTACTATCGCGGCACTTAGCAGCATGGAACGCGCAGGATTTCGCTCGGCCGTGATCGACGGTGTAATGGCTGCCGTTAAGCGGTCTAGAGAATTGGCCAGCTAGCGAATCAAAACTCGTTGAGATCCCCGCGGCCGTTGTACGGCTTCGCATCTGTGTTTTTGCAGATGCCAAGGAGCTCGGGTGCTTTCCCTCTTTCGAATGGCATTCCCACTTTCGAATGCTTGCAAAAAACGTACGGCCGTTTGACTTGCTTAACTTGGAGCAGAACAGTCCAGCGATATTTCTGAATCACAACGGCTTGGAAATTGTACCTAAGGTTTGGGCGACGACTCTAGGCCTTAGCTGAATCGAGTGCAGCTTCAAGCTTGCTGCGCGGAGGCACACCTTGGAATCGTTCGACAACTTCACCACCCTTGAAAAGCAGAAGAGTTGGAATGGCATTGATTCCATACTTCTGAGCAAGGTCCGGTTGCTCCTCCACGTTTACTTTCCCAACCACTACGCTCCCTTGGTATTTGATTGCTAGTTCGTCTATTACAGGAGCAATTTGTCGGCAAGGACCACACCAAGTAGCCCAAAAGTCCACGAGAACTGGTGTGTCAGCTCCCAACACATCGACGTCAAAACCTTCGGTTGTAAATTCTGCTGCCATGGTAATTCCCTTGTTACTTCGATTTGTAAGCTGCCAAGTAATCTATCTTAACAGGTAGATTACTTTAGTGCACGTTGCATACCAAGCCAAGTATAAATGTGGCCTTTGGGTCCGCATCGTTGTTTTTATTCACCAAGTGGAGGGGGCGGCTGGTGATAACTCTGTCGGCGAATACCAAGGCCAATGTTCATTTGAGAGTCCACTGGGTGTACGCTTTTTGGTACCCGAATTGCCTCGACCAATGAGGAGAAGGCTTCGAACCGAACCAACCGTAAGCATAAGGCTGAATCGGCTGCGACTGAATCTTATTGGTCGGTGGCACAAAGGTATGCGGCTGACCTTTGTTGGAATGCGTCTTGGGCCTTGGAAGTATTTTGTATGGACTCGCAGCCTGGGATCCCCACATTCCGTCAACGAAACGATTTGCATCCAGCTCAGGCTCTTGCGCACATACCCAGGATACGAAATTGCCAATTAGGAAGGAAAGTAGCATTCTCTTCATTTGCGTTGACATTGGTTTCTCCCAAGGTAGCCGGCAGGTTACCCTCGGCAATCTGGGTGGGGTTGGCCATTTGGTGGCTGGTGGTGCGAAGAACCGCGCTCGATGGCGCGCCATTGGGACGGCCAGCGCCATCGCGCGAGATAGTGGTGAGAAAGGCGTGATCCTGCTGGGCGAGAAGGTTGCCGTTTTTGTCGTATTGATAGGAGGTTGCCGAGTATTGGGTGGAGCCAGCCCGCTTGTGAAACTGAGCGCGGGCGTAGGAGTTCTTGCGATCACCGTTCGCCACAATACCGATCCAGGGCTCGTTGATCGCCCACCAAGTTTCGGTGACGGCACCTTCCGGCGATTGCGACTTCCAGAGAAGGTTACTGGAACTGGTGCTGGCGTTCTCCGGGTAAAAAAAATTGGATTTGATTCCACCGTCGGGGTTAGTGACCGTTCCGGTGGTTACGCCGCCATCGGGGAACGTAAAGCTCCAGTTCTCCGCCGGCAAGAGAATGGTAGAGCCGTTGAAAGGCTCATAGCGCCGCACTGATTTGGTGGCGACCGGGTTACGGGCGTGGAACGTTGCCGTGCGGCCGGC
>JANLUJ010000487.1:0-1329 GCA_031363425.1 Pirellula sp. | reverse complement strand
GCAACCTACTTCGAATGCGATTATCCATCCGGAAAAGAGGAAAAGCACGATCGTCATTGCGCTTGAGAGTGGTCGTCCGAAATTTCTAGCCATGCTGCGAAATGCTCAGGTAATTGAGGGCTCTCCAATGGGCTACTGCGCCATCGAAGTTCTATGCGATTGATCGACTCCATCATACCGGTGATCGGAACGCTCGCCAAACCCATAATCGTAGTCCAAGGCTGTGGCTGTCCATTGATCAAAAACTGAATGTTGGCATTTGCCGGCTCGAAACAGAAGCGAAGGACCTGATTCGCCGCCAGTCCAGTCGGACGGTGAAATGACCTAACGGACCGAATCAGCGCGAAAGTCGGATCATCCGGGTCGACGAGGATGTCAACTTTCCATTGATTTTTCAAGGAAATTCGGTACGGACTATTCACATTCCTGCTCGTGGAGCTCGTGGCTTGGGTAAATTCCAGGACCGTCGACAACATACCATCGATCCAGCGCTGCCGACCATTCGCTTAGATTCTTTACGCGAGCAAAGCTCTCTCGAACCTCCAAGGATTGGGGGTGCAGGGCCGAATACTTGATCCCAAACTTGCGCATCGGAACACCTGCTTTGTCTTGTCCATACAGCTCTTCGGCCAATTTGAAGTGCTCCAAGATGACGGCGCGCTGCTGAAAAAGGGTGGGCGGCGGCGGCAATGGTTGTCCATGGAAAATCGCCCTGCACTGTTCAAAAATCCATGGATTGCCGATGCAACCTCGAGCAACCGTTACACCGTCAATGCCTGTTTCATGAATCATTCGCAAGCAGTCGTGGGCACTAAATAGGTCACCGCTACCAAGAATGATGCGATTAGGTCCGACATGCTGTTTGACCTCGCGCAAAAAACTCCATTGGCTTGGTCCGACATAGCGTTGTACGACGGTGCGGCCATGTACCGTAATGGCGTCGATTCCAGAGTCAAACGACCCGTCGAGTATTTCGAAAAAACGATCGCGGCTCTCTTGAGTGTCATCCAGCCCTCGTCGCATCTTGATGGTGACTGGGATATGCGGCGGGACGATATCTCGTGTTTGACGCACAATTTCAAGGGCCACTTTGGGCTGGCTCAGATGAAATCCGCCGCGGCATCGGCCTAGTACTTTTTTTACGGGGCAGCCAAAATTGATATCGATTACTGCGAAGCCCGCTTCGACTAGCTTCAAGGCTCCCAACGCAAACTGTTCAGGTTCGGCACCCATGAGTTGACCAGCGACTGGCTGCTCCTCGGGTGTGTTGTGCAGGAAGTGTTGGGTTCGTTTTCGATCCTTCAATTCAACTAGAAACTTATCGAGCAT
>JANLUJ010000486.1:0-5809 GCA_031363425.1 Pirellula sp. | reverse complement strand
TCCAACTTCTGCTTGCTAGCAGCACTAGCATCAGCATTCTTACTGGCGGTTTAGCGATTGGAATCATCGTTGGGGCGATTATGGGAAATGTTGTTTTCAAGAAAATCCGGCCAAGCAATCAGGTAACTATTGGCACTTGGGCCATGATCGTTTCACTCTTTGCACTAGGATGTTGGCGGCCCGGCGGAGACCATCTTCTTGGCTATTGGGGGGCGTTGATTGGACTGATCACCACGGGATTGGCTGCGGCGGTCTTTATCATCCCATTGCAAGTTTTTATTCAAAAAAGGCCCCCAGCAGAGCTAAAAGGCAGGATGATAGGGACGATGAACTTCGCCAATTTCATTGGTATTCTTGTTGCAGGGCCGCTCTATCAAGGATTTTTAAGCTTGGCAAGCATATTGGGTTGCCCCGTGTCTTCGATTTTTTGGATGCTAGCCGTTTTGTTGCTGCCTATTGCGTTTGTTTATAGGCTTCCAGCCTACGAAACATAACATGCATGTAGACAATCGGACTTTTGTAACCAATAATATTGCTTACGCCTAATTCGAAACAAAGCTGTCTTTCTGCGCCTTGTTTGCGACTAGCTTGGCTGGATTATTTACGGAGAGAATTGATTATGAATAAGTCATTCGTCTTTTTTGGATTCACTGCGGTGCTTTTTCTTTCTCAAGGATGTGGAGACAAAAAGCAAGTTGCCAATGCGCCGCCTCACCTCGCTGCTCCAGTCGCATCACCAAGCACGACTATCGGTATGGACGACGTGTCGTCAGGAAACCCTGGTCCATCCAGGAGTAAGCAAGAGGACGGCTTCGAAGAGCAAAGCAGTTCGCAGGCCAGCGCACAGGGCGGCATGCAGGGATACAACCCTTCCCAATCTCAAGGCGGTCCTCCTGGAAGCGGTGGCCCATCGGGCAATAACCCTTACTCACAACAGGGTAGCTCTGAATACGGTTCCTCGATAGGTTCAAGTCAATCGTATGGAATGGGTATGGGCGAATCTGGACGCAACACTCAGAACTTTGGCAATCCAAATCAAGGCTCTGGTGGTCGAAATCCAAACAGGGCAAATAGGCCGCCGAAACCTAATACATTTAAAGATCAAGCGGTTGCAGCATTTCAAGCTGGGAATTCGAAAAACGCCTACACGCTATTGCAAGCCCACGCGCTGAATGTTTCCGACGAAGAAGCAAACGAGATTCTCAAAGACTATAGGTGGGCGGCTCATCATAAGCGTCCTCAATTGGGAATCAACATTGCAGTTGGGGTAACGCTCAAGAATCCCATGAATTCGACCGATTTATCGCCGATTGGAACTGCGTCACAAACCATGAACGGCGGCGGTGGATCCGATTATGGTATGTCGCCGAGCGGTATGGGGATGGGGAACGCGTCCAGTAATACCTCCAAAGTTCGTACTTTGACGGAGACAACAGGCGACTTTGGCAAGAACCTAGTCGCCGCGTTCAAGGAAAAACACAGTAGTGGGGCTTGGGCACCCGCGTTAAAAGAATATTCACTCGCTACCAATCGCGGCAATGGCCCGCAAAGAGGTGGATTCGGGAACGGAGGGTTTGGCGAAGATGGATTTGGGGGCGGATTCGGAGGGAGAAACTCAGGTGATCTCGACGGAGGCCAACCAAGCTCGCCAGATGCTGGCGGCTATCCGGCCGGATATGGACAACAAATGGGCCAACAGATGGGCCAACAGGGCGGTGCTGGAAACATCCCAAATTACGGACAGCAATCTGGCTTCGCTAATGCCCAAACGGAAGATCAGCTCGAAAACGCAAACCCACCGCCGGGACCAAAGAGCAAAGGCGGAATGAGTTCCGGCGCCCTCAAGTTCGTTCAGGGTAGAGGCGGTTTTGGACGCGGCAGCGACGAAAATACTTCGACAGGCCCTAGTTATTCCAAAGATGTTTTGCCTATTCTTCAAGCAAACTGCTTCAGTTGCCATCAAGGGTCTAAGCGAATGGGCGGTTACTCATTAGGCGATTTCGATGCGATGCTCCGCGGCGGCGAATCGGGCTCGATAGCGATCGTTCCCGGTAGATCGTCCGAAAGTCAATTGATGCGTGAGATTGTCCCAGTGAATGGCAGAGCAGAAATGCCCAAAAAGGCCAAACCACTTAGCAACTCTGAGATCGATACTATCAAACGATGGATCGATGCTGGCGCGATCAATGATTCGCAGTCGGCGGCTCCTGGGAATTCAGCTGGGCCAAGAGGTGGCCGCGAAAGCAGTCCCGCTAGTAGCAGCGTTTCACCCACGTTTGTCGCTAACGTCACGCTTCCAACTGGCACTTCGCCGTTAGCTCCATGTCTGAATTACATTGGTGTGGATGAAACTTCCAAGCTAATCAAGAGAGCTGCACAAGATGGTTACGACGGCCTGATGATTTTCGAAGTTACGATCGGAGTCAATCGGGTGCTTCGCAAGGTTACCAACGAAACTTTCGTTCGAATCTTTCAGCCCAATTTGGTACCCAAGGACGCAAAAAGATTTCATAGCTCCAAGACGTTCAACAATCTAATGGTGGCGAGAAGTAGATCCAAAAGCGAACCGGACGGTCTCGACGAAGAGGTCGATAGAATTGTCAAACATCTAGAAGAGGCATTCCCGTTGCAATCGATCCCTGCAGCCCTAACTCCAGAGATCATTTCAAATAGACGCCTTCCTAACTTGATCAAGGACACGGAGACTTCCGTCATCGATCGACTTAGCGAAGTCAATCTTTATTACAACAAAGGGCTGCTGGACGAGTCACAGAAAGCGGATGCATTTGAGCAAATTGCAGGCGCTTCTGGTAAAGCAATAGCAATGGGTTCGCCAACCGATAGACTTACTGCCATCGAAAAACTACTTGAACGCGAGTTCAAGTAAAGGTGCATCGTCGAAAGCGAGGTGGCCTTTGCAAGTTTCATCTGCCTTCACAATAGGTGTCAATGTACTGACATTTCTATCGCATATTGTTGTCGGAACCATTGCAGTCGCTCAAATTTCCGATGACAAGAGTAGTGAGTTTTTTGAACGGAACGTGCGACCCCTATTGGTCGCACGATGTTTGAAGTGCCATTCGGCGGAATTTGAAGTGAATGGTGGCTTGTCGCTCGATTCTAAAGCGGGTTGGTCCATCGGTGGTGATTCCGGGCCCGCGATCGATTCATTCGATTGGCAAAAAAGCCTCTTATGGTTAGCCGTCGATTACCGAAATCCCAAGCTGCAGATGCCTCCGGACACGAAACTCTCGGATCGGGAGACGGAAGTTATTCAAACTTGGCTCAGCACAGGCGCCTATGATCCACGTATTGCGGAAGGGCCATTGGCGAAGAAAAAGTCCACTGCACTATCGGTTGATGAGGCGCAGAGCCACTGGGCTTATTGTTCACCGAAAAGAACCCGCAACCCCGATGCAGCTAAACTCAATCGAAATGCAATCGATGCCTATTTAGCCAAGGCTCAAGCCGAACGTGATATAGCACCAGGTGATATTGCCAGGGAATGGACACTCCAGCAGCGATTGTTTGTCGACCTGCATGGGATGCGACCAAGCTTCGAGCAAATAGACGGTTGCAATCTGCAGTACGAAGAATTGGTCGACTCGCTTTTAGCTTCGCCCCGTTTCGGTGAACGCTTTGCCCGACATTGGATGGACGCGGTTCGATTTGCGGAGTCGATTACCCTGCGAGGGTTTGTGTTGCCAGACGCATGGCGCTACCGCAACTACCTCATCAACTCGTTTAATTCGGACAAACCAATTTCCGAGTTTATATGCGAACAGGTGGCTGGCGATCTCATGCAAGCCGACTCGCTCGAAATGCGCCAGAACCAATTGATAGCCACCACCGCCCTTGCACTAGGCGATACGAATCTTGAAGAACAGGATAAAAAACAATTGGAAATGGACTACGTGGACGAGCAACTCGAGATGATCGGCAAAGCATTTTTGGCCCAGACGATTGGCTGCGCTCGTTGTCATGACCACAAGTTCGATCCGATCCCAACCCGGGACTATTATGCGCTTGCAGGCATCATGAAATCTTCGGTCGCGATAGAGCATTCCAATGTCTCGAAATGGATCAATGTACCACTTCCACTGGATAGCCTCACCGAATCCAAATACCGGGACGTATCGACGCGTCATTCCGCTGCAAAAAAAAGATTCGACGATTTGAAAAAACAAATCCAATCGTCTTCCTCATCGTCTTTGGTCGTTCGCGTCGAGGATCTTGAAGGAGTGATTGTGGATGATTCCAAGGCAAGAAAAGTCGGTCCATGGGATGAATCGACTTCGATCAAGGCCTATGTCGGAAGCAGCTACCTACACGACAAGAACGAGGGGAAAGGGGCGAAGTCGGTAACGTTCGAACCCAGCGAATTGAAACCAGGCACGTACAAAGTGCGGTTGTCCTACAACCATGCCGCTGGACGCGCAAAAGAAGTCATGGTTCGAATCTTCAGCGCCGATGGCGAAGATCTGATTCGGGTCAATCAATCGGAAAGACCATCTGATGATGGATTGTGGCAAACCTTAGGAACATATCGCTTTGAACAAGGTGGTCAAGCGTTCGTTATTATCAGCAATGAGGGAACGACCGGTCATGTCATCGCCGATGCCGTGCAGTTCTTGCCAGAATCGATTCAGCCTGCGGTGGCAAGTCCATCGCAAGTAACCAATGCTCAACCTACTAAAGAAGCCTTAGAATTGTTACGCAAGGAATCAGCATCGATCGAGGCGGAGCTTAAAGCCCTCCAATCGGAACTCGACGCACGTCCGATGGTCATGTCATTGCGAGCCTCCGACAAGCCATCCGACATAGCCATTCACGTACGCGGTAGTGTCCATCAACAGGGCATAACCGTCCCGCGTGGATTTCTAAGTTGTTTACCCGTTCTCGCAGCAAGGGTCCAGATCAGCGGTTCTTCCAACGGTAGGCTAGAGCTTGCGAATTGGCTTGTCAGCGATGAAAACCCGCTCACGGCCCGAGTTTATGTCAATCGAGTCTGGGGCTGGCTCATGGGAGAAGGGATTGTTCGCACCATCGATAACTTCGGAACTACGGGTGAAGCTCCGAGCAATCTCGAGTTGCTCGATTGGCTAACGCTCGAATTCATTCAGCATGGATGGTCGACCAAATGGCTCGTGCGAGAAATCCTCCTATCCGATGCCTACAAACGTTCGAGCAAGGCGACCACGACCGCTATGGAACTCGATCCCGATAATCGTCTGTTTGCGCGAAGCAGTATACGTCGCCTGGATGCAGAATCGATTCGTGACACGCTCTTGCGGATGAGTGGCGAGTTGGATTTAGACTCGCAAGTCGAGTCGACCATACCTGCCAAACTTAAAGAGGATTATGCCTTTCAGCACTCGACAAGGTATCGATCGGTGTTTGGACCGTGGTTTCGAAACGCGCTGCCCGAGCTCTATTCTGAGTTTGACGGCGCGAACCCTAGTTTTTCGATTAGCAAACGCAATCGCTCTACGATTGCGCCTCAAGCGTTGACGATGCTCAATAGCGAATGGATTGCCCAGAGGACGGCTAAATTTGGGAGACGCCTTGCAGCGGATGCTAGCCGTTGCGACGAACAAAAGATGAATTATTGCTTTCTTTCGACTCTAAGTCGGCTGCCTTCTAGCCGAGAGCTGGACTGGAGCAAGGAGCATGTTCGTCGTGAAAGAGAGGGCCAAAATGCGGAAGACGATATTTGGAGTTCGCTCCTACACGATTTAGTTGCTTCGATCGATTTCCGGTACGTCGAATAGAGATATTAACAACATGATACACCGACGTTCTTTCCTGC
>JANLUJ010000334.1:0-1043 GCA_031363425.1 Pirellula sp. | reverse complement strand
AACCGCGCCTTGAAGACGGATGTCCAATTGCTCGTGCGTGTTAATCTGGCCGAATGCCAAGTCGCTCTTAGGAATTTGGACGAAGCCCGCAATACGCTTAAAGATTGCATCGAGTCGCCTGGTGTGCTTGCGACCCGAAGCGCTATAGAAGAATTTGCAGGAAACAATTCGGCAGCACTTACGTTAGCACAATCGGTATTGAAACAGATACCATCAGATCGGGCGACTGGCTTAATCGCAGGTCGAATCCTCCTGGTACAACGAGACTGGAACACTGCGCTACCGCTTCTAGAGCAATTGACACAATCACATCCTTACGATCATGAGCCGCGTTTGCTGTATGGAAGAGCATTAGTGGGATCGGGAGAAAGAGATCGCGGCGAACAGGAGATTAGAAAGGCGACTGAACTAAAGGACAAGTTTCTCAAGTTTGCAGACTTACATCAAGAAGCGATTAAACGCCCGCAAGATGCTGGACTGCGAGTGGAAATTGGTCGACTCGCGGAACAGCTTGGTAAGTCCGGACTGGCTAGGAATTGGTACCGTGCGGCCTTGGGACTCGACGATCAAAATGCCGAAGCGGCATCGGCTTTGAAACGCATGATCAACGCGCCATAGGCAAATCCTACTTTTGCCACCAAAAGTTCAATCTCTGCAATTTGGACGCTGGGCTATCGGGTGGGTCCGTCCCAAAAAGTTGAACACCTACCACAAAATCCATCTTGCCGTCTGCGTTGAAATCAGCGGCTTCCAACGCCGGATATCGTGGAACACCCCGTTCCAATACGTGAACCCGGAACTCTAGCTTCGACGATTGCTCAAGCAAAACAATCGAGGCTGGTGATTGATCGTTCAACGAAGTCGGGTAAACAACCGTTGGCAGATTCGCCACCACGAGAATATCAAGATCCGAATCACCGTCTATGTCCGTTGCTACAGCTCTATATGCACCCGGCAACTCAAGCAAGCGATGAAGGCGAAACTCGAGGTTTTCAACATTCTCAAGCCACTGTAGGCCATGAGAACGATTGGCAAAGTTGTTG
>JANLUJ010000311.1:0-1744 GCA_031363425.1 Pirellula sp. | reverse complement strand
CTCGTCTAATCGTTTGATGATTTCGGTTAAATCTGACAGCTGCTGATCCCGTCCACGCAAAATGATCGCGTCGATTTCAGGCAACATTTCAATCTGGACGCCTTCAAACTGTGGCAGCGACAGGCTGTTGGAGGGCTTGTCTTGTTTTGCCGGTTTATCGGGACTTGCGTCATCTGGGGTCCGTGCATTGGATGTAACCTCTTGTTGCATCGATGCGAGCCGCATCGGATTCTTTGGAGAGGGAATGGCCGCAAGCGAGAATTTCGCGAGTGAAGCTTGCCCATTGTCATGCAACGGCAGAATACGTACGGCTTCATCGCGTCCAAGCTTGCCAAGTGTCTTCGCCAGCGTGGCTAAGTCGATGGCCAGCGGCTCAGGCCCCTCTATTTGCACTTTGTTTTCTGCGTCAAGGAACTCGATGCTTGCACGTCCTACACTTAATTGCAGTTCTAACTTGCTAGCAATCGCTGGATCCATTCGACCATATTTTTGAAAGAGGCGCGTCAGCGATTCCTTGACGTACAAAAAGCGAGAAGGGGGAATGTCGACCTCTCGACGAATGGCCGTCATCGCGGCTTGGGTCAATGGCGCAGGCATCGATTGGGCCGCACCATGTGGGCCGGATAACACGACCAAAATCAAGGCACAAGCAATCTGGAGTCTCCTACTTATGCACATCAACCAACTACCCATTTACGAGCAAACCATCACTATTTCATTCGAAACATACCTGAAAGAACGATCGCCAAAAGCATCGCCGGTGCGAGAGCTATTTTTCAATCCGGACCATAGGGAAACAATTCACACGGGTCAAGTTCAATGCATTGGAATGCTGGCGATTCAAAGAGCCCGTCGGAGGTCTTCCCACATTGTGAGCCTGGGGCAGGCGGAGCTATCGAATCACTCGTATTGCAATGCGCTGGAAACGTTTAATCGCGCCGCCCGTTCGGCGGGAACCATCGAGGCAAAAACGACCACCAAAAGCTCGACCATCGGTGCCCCAAGTAATAGCCAAGGATAGATTTTGAATAGTACTGCATGTCCTGTGACAGGCATCGTGGTCAAGTTGATAACGTAGTGGATCCAAATGCCAGTCAAGACTCCCGGCACAATTCCAATGATCCCCATGATCAAAGCTTGAGCCAAAATCATCCTTCGGATTTGCCAGCGCGTCATGGCTACCACTCGCAGCATTCCGATCTCCCGCGTCTGTTCAAGAATGTTCATCGCCAAGGTATTGATCAACCCAAATGCGGCGATTACGGATCCTAGCGCAAGGACCGCCCAAAGGCCACCCACAACTCCGTTGAGGGTGTCGTGGATGACTTTGACCAAATCCAAATACGATTGGAACATCATGCCAGACTCTTCGCACAGAGCCCGGAGTTGTTCTTCAACTTGTTTTGCGTCGTTGGGAATGGCTTTCACCACGATCACATCGGTGCCGTCGACGCTCAATAATTTCTTGGCGTACTCCGATTCGAGATAGAGAGTCAGGCCGCCCGCAATGTACTCGTTCGTAACGCCAGCAATTTCTAGCGTTGTCGAGCCTTCATTCGTCTCTAGCGGAATCGTGTCGCCAATATGCAGATTCAAACGCTGTGATAGTACGGACCCTAAAACAACTTTTCCGCTTCGAACCCCTTTCATCACTTCGGCTTCAGTGCCCTCTGTTAAGTCGAAGTAGTCTTGCGTTAGCGAATTGAATTTTCGGACGACCACGACGACCGAGCTCTCATTGCTG
>JANLUJ010000288.1:0-1529 GCA_031363425.1 Pirellula sp. | reverse complement strand
AGCACGGTTACCGGGATGATTATTGAGGAAACACCGACTCAGATCAAAGTACTTGTTGACCCACTCGCTAAGGGTGAACCGGCAGTGTTGGAAGTTTCGGAAATCGACGAAAGAAAGAAGTCGACGATCTCAATCATGCCTCAAGGCTTGCTCAACAAGCTGACACAAGAGGAGATCCTCGATTTAGTCGCTTACTTATATGCAAAAGGGGACAAAAAGCATGAACTGTTTCTACTCCACGGTCATTGATCGCAACATGTGACCCTAGCCACTACGTAGGTCAGCCTGTCCTCAGGCTGACAAAGAACAGGCTACTATGCTGACGCTAGCAGCGTCAGCCACGTGGTGGACGCTGCTAGCGTCCTTCGCCGGTGTTGTGAGCAAAGCCGCTCGATGGCTGCAGTGGACTTGGAAGAGATTGACGGCTAAGACCGGCGGTACAGTTGACTTCGGGACTTACAACCTGAATTCCTGTTGCAATCCTTAAGCGAACTCAGCTGTTGTGCCGAGAACCACAGCAAGTCGACCACCGGTGCATTGCCATCGGTCTACCCCTAGGTCGACTTTTTAATACACTTTTTTTGCAGGTGGCAGGATGTCACTCATGAAAGCCAGGATGGCTCACACGACAAGGTTCTTAACCTCCCTAAGCAAGCCGTACTGGTTCGCCGGAATCGGCGTCGCAGTCTGCAGTAGCGGAATGCATGCACAGGAGAATTTCATTCGCATCGTTTCGGCGCAAGTGCCATCTGCATCAGCTGTTCCGCTGCCCGGATTGCAAAACGCCGCTAGCAACTCGAGCAGCGAGAAGAACGCTAGCAACTCATCGGAGGAGGTGATTCGCTTCAAGCCCAGTCAAAGTCCGATCAAGGACGCTGGAATAGACAGAGCTAGCGAATTCAAAGATAGAGAATCAGATGACGCCAAAGATAAAGACGCCAAGGATAGAGAGGCCAAGGATAAAGAGGCTAGGGATAAAGAGGCTAAGGATAAGGTGAACGCAAAAAAGCGCGAGCCTATCGTCTTGCCCGCATTGTCTGTTCCCAACACCGCCATTCAAGGGGTTGGAACAGGCTCCACTCCAGAAGACGTCGTTAGTGGAAGGTTGCCTGGCAGGATCTCCTTACCATTTGGCTCGGATCGCTACGGTTTTTGGGCCTTGGATCGGAAAACATGGGTCGCCCCAGTATTTTGCCATCAACCAGTTTATTTTGAGGAGACGATGTTGGAACGCCATGGGCATGAACGTTTTCCATGCATACAGCCGATAGTTTCCGGCGCAACGTTTTTCACGAACATCATCTTCCTGCCCTACCAAGCCTACCTACAACCGCCACTACAAGAGCGTTACAACACGGGCAACTATCGTATGGGCTCGGCAGCCCCAGCGCTTCGTCAGCGCGCTCCGTATGATGCTGGCGCATTGCGATTTCAATTGCTAACTACTGGCACGACCATCCTCGCTGGCCAGCCTTAGGCAAGCGTTAGAATGGCATGCCTAGGACTTCTGTCGCACCCGGCAGGTGCGA
>JANLUJ010000285.1:0-3551 GCA_031363425.1 Pirellula sp. | reverse complement strand
GGCTCCACGACTGGGAACGAGTCGGTTTATAACCTAGCGGTCGCTAACAACCAAGTTTTTGTTAGCGGAGCTTTCGACAAAACGCTCGATTTCGACCCGGGTCCGAGTACCTTGCTGCGCACTCCTGCTGGCAAAGGGAATAATCTTTCTTACGACGGTTACATCTTGCAGCTCACTTCCGCCGGCGCCTTTGTCTCTGTTTATCAAATTGGAGGGAGTGACAGCGACTCGGTTACGAGCATAGTCGCGGAGGCAACTTCCGCCAGCTTAACATCTATCTATATTCATGGGAGGCTCGGCGCAAAAAGTGGTACCGTTGATGTCGACCCCAGCTCAGGAATCAAGAATGCAAAGACCACGTTTATTGCTAAATACTCCCTTTCCACCACCGCTCCAACCTGGTCGCCAGACTGGGTCAACTCTATTGGCGATCTTGGCTCAACGATTCGTTCAACGACCACCGATGCGAACTCGCTATATTTCCTCGGAGCTTTCACCTCCAGTATTGGAACGAATGACTTTGATCCTGGTCCTGGAACTGTGACTTTGCCATTTGGTGCCTTTGTTGCGAAGTACAACAAAAGCGATGGGGCGCTCGTCTGGGCAAAGGGATACGGCGGAGATATTTCTGAATCGGCAATCGTTGTTCCAACATCCAATCCACTGATTAACACTCTTTACGTCAATGTACGAACCTCTGCCGATTTTTTTGATTACAACCCGGGCCTACCAGGTGGAGAGGTGACGAGCACTGCGGCCCAGTATTCTGTTCTGCTCAAACTCGATGCCAACACGGGCGCTTACCAGGATGTTTGGCAAATGGGAGGAACGGACAGCGTGGTGGACCTTCTTCATGGTCACGTCGTCGGCTCAGTCGGGACTTCGGTTTATCTTGCAGGCTTCTTTCGGGGTACGGCAAACTTCCCCACTGGCGTGTCAAAGACCAGTGCCGGTGGCCTTGACATCTTTCTCATGGGGCTGGACGCCGCACTGCCACACGCACCAGCGGTGGTATCCAGATCATCCGGTTTTCGATCCACCAATATTAGCACAGTCGAAAGTAGCACAGTCGAAAGTAACTCGGTCGATGCTGCCCTACTGTCACTCCTACATGACGAACTATACGAACCTATAGCGGCTCGCAAACGCAAGAAAGGGGCTTGAGTTCGTGGTGCCAAACTGAATGTCGTAGGCTGGCACTGTCACGATGGAGCCCATTCTGTTAGATGTGCCATCTGGCCCTGGCAGATTGCTTTGAACAATGCGCAAACAAAGGATGCATGCGAGTGAATGAATGAGTCGGGGGGCTGGCGATGAACACCTTGAACAAGCGAATGAACAAACGGGAGAAACGGGATGAGACGACTTAGAAGATCAATTTCAAACAAACGTGGCACAAACTCGGTCGGCAGCCAATACAACTTTCGGCGATCGCGCACTGCGCGACTGGGTTTAGAACGCTTAGAGGAACGCAGGGTTTTGGCAGGGTTTGTCGAGACCTTTGGCGGAGCTGGAGGAGAACATCAATACGAAACGCAGGCGATGGATCCTGCAGGAAACTTCTATCAGAGTGGCGGTTTCGAACAAACGGCCTACTTTGGCCCTAATTCAGGCACGTCTCTAATAAGTTCCGGAGGGAGTGATGCCTTCGTAGTAAAGTACAGTGCCGATGGGTCGCTCGCCCCCTCGTTTGTACCCCGTAGCTTCGGTAGTTTGGGAACTGAAGAAATATTCGCCTCCACGTATGCGTCAGAGGCAGGTGTTGGCTATCTCTACGTCGCTGGCCGATTCGAAGGAAGCGTCGATTTTGGCAACGGAGTGACTCTCACAAGCGTCGGCGGCGCTGACGTGTTCATCGCCAAGCTCGATGCAGTTTCAGGCGCGACTGTTTTCGTCAAAAGCATTGGCACCACGACTGGGAACGAGTGGGTTTATAATTTAGCGGTTGCTAACAACCAAGTTTTTGTTAGCGGAGCTTTCGACAATACGCTCGATTTCGACCCGAGTACGGGTACCGCATTTCGCACTTCCGTTGGCAATTACGACGGTTACCTATTACAGCTCACTTCCGCCGGCGCGTTTGTCTCCGTCTACACACTTGGAGGGAGTGACAGCGACTCGGTTACTAGCATTGTCGCGGAGTCAACATCCGCCAGCTTAACATCTATCTATATTCATGGGAGGCTCGGCGCAATAAGCGGTATCGTTGATATCGACCCCAGCTCAGGAGTCAAGAATGCAAAAGAAACCTTTATTGCTAAGTACTCCCTATCCAGTACTGACGATCCTGCATCAACCGACTACTGGTCGCCAGACTGGATCGACTCCATTGGCACAATTGGCTCAACGATTCGTTCAACGACCACCGATGTGAATTCGCTATATTTCCTCGGAACTTTCAACTCCAGTATTGGAACAAATGACTTTGATCCTGGTCCTGGAACTGTGAGTTTGCCATTTGGTGCCTTTGTTGCGAAGTACAACAAAAGCGATGGGGCGCTCGTCTGGGCCAAGTCGTACGGCGACGGAGGGGGTCTTTCTGAATCGGCTATCGTTGTTCCAACATCCAATCCATTGATTAACACTCTTTACGTCAATGTACGAACCTCTGCCGCGTCCGTTGATTACAACCCAGGCCTACCAGGTGGAGAGGTGACGAGCACCGCGGCGCAGTACTCTGTTCTGCTCAAACTCGATGCCAACACGGGCGCTTACCAGAATGTTTGGCAAATGGCAGGCAAGGACAGTTCGGACCTTCTTCACGGTCACGTCGTCGGCTCTGTCGGGACTTCGGTTTATGTAGCAGGCTTTTTTCGAGGTACTGCGAACTTTCCAACTGGCGTGTCAAAGACCAGTGCCGGCGGCCTTGACATCTATCTCATGGCGCTGGACACCGCACTGCCGACGGTAAGCAATGCTCCTTACTACAAAGGCTCGTTTTACACTGCAGGCGGAACCAACATAGAAGGGGGTTTTGATCCATCGAAACGTGTGGCCAAAGCTGGTACTGTAGCCCAGACGCTGAGCTTTGAGAACGTGAGCAACTACACTCGCGGGATCAATGGTTTGGTGATCGATGTACCCGGACTGACCGCAACCAGCCTGACGGCAGCAGATCTTGGATTCAGAATGAGTCCACAAGGAGCGTTTGATGAAGCGTCGAATCCGCCGAGCAGTTGGGTCGCAGCACCTGTGCCGACCGCCATTGTTGTTACCGCAGCAACCGCGAACACTCCAGCCCGCGTTCGATTCGAATGGCCTGACAACGTGATTGAGAATCGCTGGTTGCAGGCACGGGTCTTAGCAAATGCCGCGATCGGCGTCACATCCACCCAAGAATTTTATCTTGGCAATTTGCAAGGTGAGATCAACGGTACCTTGCTAGGCGGAAACTACTTTGTACAAAACGCGGACTTGACGGCAGCGTTGCCTGTCAGTGGTGTGGGCTCGGTGTACAGTATTCGGGACGTCGACAAGAACGGCTTTATTCTGAACAGTGACTTCATTGTCATTCGTCTGGGGATTATCGGCGGTTTGGCATTAAGGAACAT
>JANLUJ010000257.1:0-6602 GCA_031363425.1 Pirellula sp. | reverse complement strand
GATGCCAGCTTCGTGCTCTTTGCGCTCATCCTGAAAGTCTCCTTGACCGTTCATTCTAAGCTCTGGGCGCGCCCGGAATTACGGCACCACCTCATCCTGCCAATTCGACTAGTCGTGCTACTTCGGATAGACTGAAGCCGTAAGTGGAGAGGAGCGTGTTGGGTAGAGCATTCATCCATTTAATTCTCCCCTTTCGGTTGGGATGAATTGCTATTCACTCTGCAAAAATACAAACGAGCCCACAAATGAAGACTGGTCTAGAGATTCCAAGCAAATGGCGTCGGCGATTGACTCGATTTGACTGAAGCGGATGGCGTGGCATTGGAGTAACAGAAGCGAACTCACATTCAGTTGCATTTAGCACAAAATGACGCACCATTTTTCATCCGCCGTTGTTCGCGTAATGACGATTGCGACAATTGCTTTCGTGTATTGCAGTTGCAAGGTCGGTTGGACCCAGACCGTTGACGAAATACTTACGAAGTGCAGAGCGACAGTGGAGAGTATTTCGTCATACGAATACTCTGCGGTTAGCACGAGCAACGCGGGCAGAGAATTTCGGATCTTCTTTGCCAGACAAGGCGACGCTAACAGGTATGACCTTAAAGCTGAGTTCGATCTTCCAGCTGGAGCTATTTGGCAGACTGCTCCAGAATTTAAAGCCGGATTCGATGGCCTATACTACTACGAATACAATGAATACGGTCTTAAAGGCCAGATCGAAAAGATCTGCAGTCCTCCCCTTTGCATGTCCAGCGTGATTGAGCCATTTCAAGGTTGCTTTGGTTGGCTAACAATGACAAATTGTCGTTCAGAGCTCCTCAAAAAATCGAGGTGGGAGGATTTTGCAAAAACCTGCGAAGCCGTGGTTGCAAAACAAAAAATAGAAGGGCAATCGTGCGTCGTTGTGACATCAGGACCGGAAATCAACGGACGAAGATACGAAGTTGCATTTGGCGAAGACGTAGGGTACTTACCTGTTCGAGTTCGCGGACTGGTCGGAGACGAGAAGAAGCCTGTTGGAGAATCGCTTCTTTCGGAGTTTAAGCATTTTAGAATAGACGGTGTGAGTTTCTACTTTCCTACCAAATTCAAGTCACAATCGCTGGTGGAAGGAGCACCAAATACGCACGTTACGAAGCTCAAGCCGGGGACGCTGTACATCAATCGCCCCATTGATAGCGAACTTCTCCGACTGAAATACGATCCCGTTGGCGTTGACCAATAGCGCAAATCGAATCGATCGATTCAAGGACCCGCTCGCACCTCAACGAACGCAAGTTCGGATAGACTGAGGCGGCCTGCGGGGGAGCGTATTGGCGATGGATTTCCACATGTTGGGACAAACCGATGTAGGCAAGTAGCTACGCCCAACCCCTGTGGACCTAGGTCAGCGTAAGCGGGCAACAATGTGGAAATGGACGAAGCCAGCGACAGTGCCACTCCACTGGTTGGCTAGAAGCTACTTCGGCCACGGCGATGGATGCTTTCGGTAGGACTGGGGCAGCGGATGGATGCAGGAAGTATGATTTGTCCTGCCTGTCGCAGTTGCCTGTTCGCAAATTTGTCGCAACCTAACTCACCGGATACAATTATTCTCCGTTTATAGGCGCGGGCGCCTGAGAATTACTAGTTCTTTCTCAGAGATCGTGAGATCGCAAATGTTGCAGTTTGGAACGCGAAGCATACTTGTCGCCACCGTGATGTTTGCAATTGCGGTTCCTGCTTTTTTCATTCCTGGCGGGATGTACTTCTATTTGCCTCTATTGTTTGTGTTCTTCTTGTCGGTCACCTTCGCAGCACTTCTGCTTAAGTGGCTTAAGACTCCATCAAGAGGACCAATTGCGAAACAGATCCCATTGTTACTGGTTGCAGTTTCGCTACTGCTCTCGATCGTTGCGTTTGCAATGCTCTTCGATGTTGCAATTGATCGATTCGAAACTGTTCGGTTCAATACGACTCAAAGACAAGCCGCTTTAACGATTGCGGACCCCGAGAGTTTTCGAGACGTGTGTTTGACTTTGCATTCGCAAATGATTGCGAGTTCTAGCATAGGTAAAGTACTGGATGGGACAGCGCATGATTTACCACCGGAGATTCGGGCAATCAATCCGATAAAGATCACGGCGAGCGATCACTATATCAACATCCAAGTGACTCGTGACGGTGGGTCGCTCGTAGCATACCCTCTCGATGGAACGTTTGCGCATGTACGTAGTCGGAAGCTCGCGGAATGTTTGTACTACTGGCCAAACTAAGAAGACAGAACCAAGCGATCGGGATAGGGGCCGGATTTCGCCGGACGCCTCCAGCCGCTAGCTTCCCATCCACACATGGTCACCGCTCGATCCAGCCATCGTCCGCTTTTCCACAACGTAGACTAATCACTGTGGACCTAGGTCAGCGTCAGCGGGCAACAATGTGGAAGTGGACGAGGCCCTAGTTGGGAGCTAGCAATACCACTAGCTACGCCCAAACACTGTGAGAGTTGGCGCTGGCCGGATTCGACTACGCCTGCGGGATCGGATAGACTAAAGCGTCTAGTGTGGACATCAACTCAGGCCCATGACGAGCGAAAAACATCTTTACACCGGATTTCGCGATCCACACATAATTTGTTGAAAATAGTTCACTTGCGCGAAAAAGGTGAACGTAATCGTTGACAGGAGCCCAATGGACACAAAACTTTTCAACAAGTTCATGGAGACCCCGGACGTCGCAACTTTAAGTGAGCTTGCGGAAATTCTTCATTGTCCGCTTGCCAAACTTGAAAACCTAAAGCAACAAGTAAAAGGCCTTTCTTCTGGTCCACCGTATAGCGTCGGTTCTGTTGCGTTAGAGTTGCTTGCTGAAAAACACGTTAAGCTGGAGGACATTGGACAGAACGAAACGACACATCCTAGTGACGCTTTATTTGCAATTGGCGCACAGGTGGTTCGCAGTAGTCTTCGCGAGGCTGCGTTTGGCGATTTTCTTGAGAATGTTCTCGACGACCCAGACTTAAAGCCGGCCCTACTCCAAGGCGACTCGGAGAGCCTAGGTGATGCAATACGGATGTCTGGTGGAGTAAGGAAAAAGCAATGGGCTCCGGTTGAAAGAAAGGAAAGTCTGGTTATTGCACTTTCAAGGCCGTTGTCGGCTGCATTGTTTTTCGACAGAGTGTGGACACTCGATCGAGAAATCCCTGGAACAATCGGCTTTCGTTGTGGCGACGTCAACGAGAGAATTGCTCTCGGCCTCTTGGACGGACTAATCGAGGATTTTTCAAGGCTCGAATCAAACGAAGAAATTCGGAATGAAAAGCTGAACAAAGCTGACGAGTTCCGACGCTCCCCTGCCATAGAGTCTCAGTTGTCACAGGCATTTTGTGGTCTCCTCGCTCCCGCCTTCGAGAAGCTTACTGTAATGCCAGTACAGACTTACTTCGCATCCGAAGAGAATCTGCGGAACGCATACACTGAGGGTTCTACGCCGATGGTAATCACGGCTCTAGAATCTTTGGACTGGATCGATGAAGCACAGCTTACATGGGAGCAGGTGTGCGAGGTGCGGCAAGACCCACAATCAGTCGTTGCATTAAAACGAATGCTTCATTGGCTTGATGCCGAAATGGCTGGCAAGCCCGTTTCGTTCGTTGCAGATGAAATTCAGTTGAGACAGGCTCAATACGAAAAGGCAGCCAAAAAGCACGGTATAAAACTCGTGCGAGGAGCATTCGGTACGTTCCTAGACGTAAAACTTTGGAATTCATTGCTTGGCACGATTGTCGGCGGCAAAATAGACCCCAACCATGGTGCACTCATTGGCTTCTTGGCTGGGATCGCGCTTCAAGGATGTAGAGTAGTTTTTGAGACTCTAAATTTACATTTCGAATCTAAAGCCAAACTCCTCGAAGATCCAGTAGCCTACATTCATCACGTGAAGAATAAAGCGACGGGAGATAACAAGTCAACAAGCAAAGCGATCGGGACATAGGCCGAATTTCGCCAGCCGCCTAAGTCAGACTAGCATCGGCGGCAGTCTTCCCTCCGACAAGTAGCCGTAGCGCGAGTTTCCTAGATTAGGTGTGATACTTCGATATCTCTCATGGTCCCAGGCCGATGTAGCGGTAAAAAATCTTGCGCATACATGCTTGAAAGGCGAACGATTTTCTCACGTTCCGATAGACGTAAGCCGTTCGAAACCGTTGCTCCTTCCCTAGACAATACGACTTGTTTGCATAGCTCATATACACGTCGAGCCCTTGGCGAATTTGAATCTGGACCAAGTACAATATTGATCTGTTTTAAATTTTCGTTGGCCGCGATTGAGTCAAGGACTAATTGCTTTGCCAAATTATCCGATGCGGGCATGCTATAGCCTACCATTGAAATAATATGGGCATTCTTTAACGCATCTTTGGCTTTGTCCCACAGTGGTCTAAACAGCTCAGAGCTCATCCTCATCTTGGATATTCCTGGCGAACCCAAAAGAACGCGTTTCCCAAGGCTTATAGAAGTTTCCCAGTTGACGTGAGGGTCAAAGATATCGATTGTTTCAACCGAGATGGCTTCAAGAGTTGTGGGAATTGCGTGGCTGTAGAACCAGTCTGCGCTGCCGTGTAATTTCAACAGCTTTGGCATGTCAGTCGAGGGGTGAATAAGCGATTCGACCGACGGCCGTTTGCTCCCAAAGTAAGAACGACCAACAAGGTTGGCTGCACGCTCAACAACGCCATCATAGTTGAATGTGAGAATTGTGTCGGAGTCCGTTAGTGATCTGAACCACCGCTTATACGGACCCCATCGTTCTGAGTTATCCGGTAGTTGGGAAAGAAACGCGCTCGTTTCTATCGCTAACCGAATTCGGACATAATTGTTGACGTCTCCAATTTTGTTTGGAATGATCGAAGGTCCTGGTAGTCCTAGTTGACCGATAACCTGGTTCAACAATATGCTATCCAAGGTAGTCTCACAGTAGTCGAGTCGCTCATCTTTGGCGTTTTTTGATAATTATGCCTGCCGCGCCAAGTGCCGATTGCCAATTTCCAAAGTGGTTTGCCGCAGAGCTAAAAAGCGCCTTATCATCTTTGTACACGTGTGATAATCTCTGTCCATTCTCATGACGTCGCTTACTCCAGCGGCTACTTTGGCTTTGAACCAGCCTCCAAAGAACTTCTTTGACGCATAGAAGAGATCCCTATCAAATCGAATCATATTTACCAGCGGCAAGCCCTGCTCGTGTCGTGCAATGATTGCTTCGATCACGGATGATGGAGTCCAATCGCCTCTTCTCTTTAGTAACTTTTGTCGTTTCTTGGTGACTCCAGCGGCAATATGTGCTTCATGCCGACTTCCGAAAAAGCGAACGACTACGCATGTTGGAACTGAATCTCTATTTCGGCGACGTTTACGGCAAGATTTAGGCAAGAGTTGGTATTCCCTTAACTCCTTAATCACGCGTTCTGGGGTCCAAGTTTGGTGTGCCGGCTTTAGTCCAGCGGCTTCTAACGCTGCCCGCCAACTACCAAACAAAGAATAACTCACCATGCACCGATTTCTATCCTCGCAATAAATCTTTCCAGTTGGAATACCTTGTTGATGGAGGAATTGAATCCGTTCGATCACCATCTGTTGTGTCCATTTACTTCTGGTCATACAATCGTTTGGTGCTATCATTGGCTTGCTCAAACATTTCTAACCTTGTGACATCCGCCTACGTCGAGTGGATGACTTAATCCTTGAAGCTTTCTTTTGCGTGATTCCCGCTGCGACCACGGCGGCGCCCCAGTTGCCAAAGTACCTAGTTGCAGCGCTTGCTAACGCGGCGTCCTGTTTAACGACCACTCTCGTTAGCGGTAGATCGCGGAGATGTCGTTCCTGTATCTCGTGAATGACTATCTCCTTTGACCAGCGGCGTTGCCATGGAATACATCCAGCGGCAAGAACTCCTTCCCGCCAAGCTCCAAAGTATTTTTTGACAGCGCGATACAGTTCGCTGTCTCGCCTTCGGCACTTGCAAATTTTGGTTTCAGAGTCTGCGTTAGCCCGAATTTCCTCTAGAACTCTTTTCACCGATGTACCCGATAAACTGATCGTAGGCATTCGAGACTCGAGCCCTGCTGCAGTTACAGCTTCCCGCCATTTTCCAAAGTGTCGCTCGACTGCCTTTTTTAGCTTTTTATTCCCGAAGCCATAGACAGCGATTGGTAGTCCTTGGACGTAGTATTCTTGGATCAGTTCAATGATTCGACGCTTGGACCATCTTCCGGATGGGAGGTCCAATCCTGCGGCTTCTATTGCATTGGTAAGTCCGCCGAAGAAGCGACTTGCTGCGCCAACCAATTTCGGATCGACATCATAGAAGGACTGGCCTCGATAAGTCTGTCGCACGACTGCGAGCACGCGAGCCTTGGACCATTTCTGATTGGATCTAATACTTATGCCCGCTGCGCAAAGAGCTAATTGCCACTTTCCAAAATGTTTGGCTCGTCCGCAGAATCTGTGGGTAAAAACGTTTGATATAGCTCCGCGTCAGCGCGTTGGATTTTTCGCATTTCTCAAAAAACAAGCCGACATGCTCGAAAGAAGTCAGGGGCTACCGAAGCAGCCCCTGGCTTGTTT
>JANLUJ010000240.1:0-2858 GCA_031363425.1 Pirellula sp. | reverse complement strand
GGCACTTGGAGGTCTCTAGAATCGATTCCAAGGGTAGGACTTCAAAATCGATCTCGAAGTCTCAGTTGCGAAAGACCATTGAACGAATCGAACTCCCCATTTTCTTCGTGGCGCAGCCTTCTTTGGAATGCCAGTCCATCGCCTCCAATTTGGCTTCCATTCATGACGATCTGCATCGCGTCTCGAATGATCATTCGCACCACGAAGAGCATCATCCACACGTCTCGCCTCAACGGCGCATGTTGCGATTTCTCAAATTCGAAGTGCGAGATATTTGGTCGCTTGTCATTTTTGGATTTGTTGTCGGCGTGCTTGATCTGGCAACGCCCTTGGCCGTAGAACAAATGGTAACCACCATCGGATTCGCTAGTTTGACGCAGCCACTAATTTGGTTAGCTATCCTGCTTTTTGGTATCCTAACTCTTTCGGCCATCATCAAAGGTCTTCAGTTTTTCATTGTTGAGATCTTGCAGAGACGAATCTTTGTCCGCATCGTCGGTGACCTTTCTGAACGACTACCACGACTCGAGCGAGCTGCGATGGATGGAATTCATGGTCCTGAGATGGCCAATCGTTTCTTTGACGTGATGACGATACAAAAATCCACCGCTTCATTGCTAGTCGAGGGCTTGTCATTGGTGATACAAACATTGACGGGCCTACTACTTTTGGCGATCTACAGCCCTTTTTTATTAGCCTTCGATATCGTCCTATTGATGGCAATGACGGGTCTACTCTATTTGCTAGGGCGTAGTGCCGTTCGCACAGCGATCGAAGAATCATTGGTCAAATATCGAGTCGCACATTGGTTGCAGGACGTGATCGGCAATCCAACTGCGTTTCAAGTACATGGTGGTGGCGACCTCGTTTTGGATCGTGCCAATCGATTGACAGTGGAGTACCTAGCAGCTCGCCGAAAGCATTTTATTGTTTTGATGCGCCAAACACTCTTTGCTTTGCTGCTGTATGCTGTTTCGATCTCCGCCTTGCTTTCGCTGGGCGTTTGGCTCGTATTATCCGGCAGTCTTACGATAGGTCAGTTGGTCGCAAGCGTCTCGGTGGTGGTGGTGGTTGTGGGGGCTTTTGCAAAAATTGGCAAGTCGTTGGAGTCGTTTTACGACCTCATGTCCGCGGTAGACAAAGTCGGACACTTGATAGATCTGCCGACTCTGCCCCCATCCCGTTCACTGGATGCCGGTATTGGTCCCGTCGAAGTGAGATTTCGGTCCCTAAGCGTGCAGGGGGGCGGGCAACAAACTACCAGGATCCCAGATCTCAAGATCGAAAGCGGTCAGAGATATGCTGTCACCGGTGAAGGAGAATGTGGCAAGTCCATCTTGATGCAAACACTTTGTGGGCTTCGTCCACCAGCCAGCGGATTAGCGGAAATTGGTGGAGTGGATTCGCGTGAAGTCAATCGATTTGCCGATGGATCGATGGTATCCATTGCATCGGACCCGGAAATTTTTCGGGGCACGTTGAACGAAAATCTCTCGCTCAATCGAGTCTCCGTGACTTCGGCTGAGGTGCGAGCTGCGCTTCAAGCGGTCGAACTTTGGGATGAAGCCCTCTCCCTGCCGCAAGGCTTAGAAACGATGCTGCAAAGTGGGGGTTATCCGCTCAGCAGCAGTCAAGTGATTCGGCTCGTGATGGCGCGGGCTATCGCTACGCGTCCAAGGCTTCTCTTGATTGACGGCGTCCTCGATCGATTGCCGCCCATGATGCGAAAGCGAATCTGGGAACGACTAAGTGATCGAAGGCAACCATGGACATTGGTTCTGTCGACGTACGATCAGGAGATCCTTGCGCAATGCGATGGTCAAATGGAATTGCTTCCCTCAAAATCCGGACACTAAACAAATGACGCCAGAATCGCCACCTCCGAAGCATAATTCTGCAAACCCGTCTGAGTTGCCTCGCAAAATGATCCGCTTGCGGCCAACCAAACAACTTGGCGAACGATTCCCCGCCATGCACTTGGTCCGATCGAGTTGGTTGGCGAGGTTGATCGCAAGGGTAACGTTTTTGCTGTTGATTGGGCTCGGCTTAGCTGCCATTTTCTTGCCTTGGCAGCAAACATCGCGATGCGAGGGAGAGGTGGTCGCGAGACTGCCTCAACTGCGACGACAAGTGGTCACAAGTTCCGCAAAGGGGGTAGTTAGTTCCATGAGACCTGACTTGCGCGAGGGTTCACTCGTTACCGAGGGAGAGATCATCATGGAACTAGACGCCTTCTCCAAAGATCAACTGGAACTCACGCGACAACAGGAACGATCGCTGCTAGAAAAGCTAAACTTCGCAAAATTGATCCTCCAAAACACAAAGGACCAAGTCGTTACAGAACAGGCGAACCTGGATCGGTCCATTGAATCTGCCGAATCCGATGTAAGGGCCACACAGTCGAAATGGAAACAGGCGAAGGCAAAGGCTGAGGCCCAAACGCGAATGCACGATCAAGCCTTCCGAGACCTCGTAGTCTCAAGAAAGCTCCGAGGAGATGCTGAACCAGAAATCGCTTATCAAAGAGCGATGAACAAAGAAGCTGCCGAAGAGCAAAAGCTGATCGAATCTCACGAAGCGGTTAACGAAGCGTTCGAAGAGCTGAATAGCAAGGAACAAATGCTAGCGAGCAAACGAAAGGAAGTGGAAACCAAAGTCATTGAACTCAAATCCAAGGTGGCAAAATCCGAAAGCGAAATCACAACGATCACGAAAGAGCTGCAAGACGTTCTGGTCAAATTAGGGGAACTAGACCGATTGAAAATTTTGAGCCCAAGCAGTGGTCGTATTCAAGCAATTCTCGGCCAAGTTGGAACCAACACGGTCAAGGAAGGAGACAAACTCTTTGAAGTCATTCC
>JANLUJ010000234.1:0-3955 GCA_031363425.1 Pirellula sp. | reverse complement strand
GGGTACCCTTTCCAATGATCTCGACTTCGTTCCAATCGTCGAGCTTCATTAGTTTCTTAAAGCCTTCTTGGTCGACCAGCGAACTGGATTCGATTTTCTTGCCGTCAGCTCCCCAGGATGCCTTTTCACCGACGAGACATATTCGCCCACGCTTGCCACCCTCGTCGTAGATAAAACTGGATACATTTGGAAACGCAACCTCATTTCGAAGTTCATGCTGGTATCCGCGTACCACCCAAGCGTTCTTGACTTTGTCGTCGGTGATGTGCTTCGATCGGTATTGAATTCCTGAGTTGTTGGTAGCATTGCAGCGAAACGATAGCCGCATTTCGAAATCCTTGGTCGTCCCCTTTTTCCAAATCAAAAACGTGTTTCCGGCCGCTGGAACTGCATCCGTTGTTTCACCATGGATCACTCCGTCCTTAACTTTCCAAAGTCTTGGATCGCCATCCCAGCCATCCAAATCTTTTCCATTAAAGATCAACTCCATTCCCGACTCTGGTGGAGCGGCAATTGGGCCATCTTTAGCGACCGCAAGGGTTGAAACACAAATAAAAAGCAGAACGGCTAAGCATCGCATCGAAATAGACTCCGGCGGGCAGATTGAGAGGGAACTTGAGAACGCGGTTGAGCTAGTGATTATGATCGTCCCTGGGCCAACTGCAAACGTCTGATGGATGCACAGAATGAAAAAAGTCTTAACAGTTTCGTGATTCGCAACGCCGGAATTCAATCGACTGACTTCACGTAGCTCAGCCTGTCCTTAGGCTGACGTTTAGAATTCGCAGTCCGCGTCCGGCAGAGGACAGCCGGACCAACGTGGGGCCTGACTTAAGTGGGGCCGGACCTAAGTGGGGCCTGGTGTCTTGCACGGAACAACAATCTGGAGTAGTACTTCGTACATCCTCTTTTCACATAATCTACCAAATGGCAAATTTTGAAAGTACATCGGTGCGATCATGGTTCGTAGTGCCCTGCTTTTCTTTGTTTTATGTTGCATCTTTCCAGTAATGGCGTTCGGCCAGCAATCCGACAACGCTTTGCAACAAGTCTTTGAGGACTACCATGAGCAGTTCCTGACAATGTTTCCACTCGAGGCCACAGCCTTCGGCGATTCACGTTACAACGACCTACTCACCATCGATATCGATCAAGACTTTGCGGCAAAAGAGACGCAGTTCTACAAACAGATATTGAACCGTCTCCGCGCCATTGATCAAAGTACTGCCAGCGAATCCAAAAAGCTGGCTGCTGAGATTCTCGACTACGAACTCAGCATGCGCCTAGAAGGAATGAAATTTGATTTCGATCGGATTCCTTTTCATCAGTTCGATGGCCTGCCGTTGACGTTCGGTCAAATGGGGAGTGGGACAGGAAGCCAACCGTTCAAAACCGTTAAAGATTACGACGATTGGCTTAAGCGCGTAGATGCATTTGCCGTATGGTCGCGAACCGCCATCGAGAGATTTCGTGATGGCATCAAAGATGACTACGTACTTCCTAGGATCCTAGTCGAACGCATGGTCAAGCAGATGTTCGACGAAACGATCGTTAGCGAAGATCCTGAAAAGAATCTATTCTATGGTCCGATCAAGCTGATGCCGACCCATTTTCCGGTCGGCGACAAGGCTCGACTCGCGGTGGCATACAAAGCGGCGATCATCGACAAGATCGCACCAGCCTACCGTGGCATGGGGAACTTTCTGCGCGACGAATACCTTCCCAAGGCACGTCAATCAAGTGGCATTTCCGATTTGAAGGGTGGACGAGAGCAGTATCAATACTGGGTCCGCCGTTGGACAACGACATCGCTCAGTCCAGATGAAATCTTTAACATTGGCGAGTTGGAGGTGGCACGCATCCGACACGAAATGGAATCCGTACAAAAGCAAATGAGTTTTACCGGTACGCTCAAGGAGTTCTTTGAACATCTGCGTGTCGATCCGAAATACAAACCGTTTAAGACACCCAATGAGGTGATTTCCTTCTTTGCCGCCATACAGTCCAAACTCGAACCACAACTGGACAGGGCCTTTTTGAATCGGCCGAAGACCCCGTTTGAAATACGTCGCACCGAAGCATTTCGCGAGGCGACTGCTAGCGCTGAATACATTCCTGGTTCCGCCGACGGTTCTCGGCCTGGAATCTTCTACACTCCGATACCGGATGCGACGCAATTCAATATCACCGGTGGTATGGAATCCTTGTTCTTGCACGAGGCGATACCAGGCCACCACTACCAAATCTCGTTGCAACAGGAGAACGAGCAGTTGCCACGCTTTGCTAGGTTTCTATGGTATGGAGCTTACGGCGAGGGCTGGGCACTCTACTGTGAATCGATAGGCAAAGAGTTGGGGCTCTATACCGATCCGAAGCAACGTATCGGAGCTTTGGGAGACGAAATGCATCGAGCCATTCGATTGGTCGTCGATGTTGGCATGCACTGGAAGGGTTGGACCCGCGAGCAAGCGATTGAATACATGATGACCAACGAACCGATCAGCGAGGACGGGGCGATTGCCGAGATCGAACGCTATATGTCGTATACGGCCCAAGCTTTGTCATACAAAATTGGTCAGCTCAAGATTAGCGAGCTTCGCGGTCGTTGCGAAAAGCGACTCGGCAATCAGTTTTCGCTTTCAAAATTTCACGACCAAATTTTACGAAACGGCGGCATGCCGCTCAATATCCTCGAAACTCGCCTCGATCGATGGAAGCCTTAACCCCGAGCCGCAGGCGACGGCGACCCTGAGCCTCAGGCGCTACTAGCCGCGTTCGAATACGCCTATGACAATACCCTCTCCAATTCGCTGGTATCGAATCCTGTACATCCAAGTGATCATCGCGGTCGCTTTAGGGATCGCCGTTGGGTATTTCTATCCCATCATTGGCCAGTCGCTCAAACCGTTGGGAGACGGATTTATCAAACTAGTGAAGATGATGATTGCGCCGATCATCTTCTGTACCGTTGTCCACGGTATCGCGTCGGTGGGCGATTTACGCAAACTTGGACGAGTCGGCATCAAATCGCTTGTCTATTTCGAGGTCGTATCCACTCTTGCGTTGGTCATTGGTCTAATCGTAGTCAATGTCCTACAACCGGGTGTGGGGATCACACCTGCAGGCGAGGCATATCACGCTACGGAGCAAGCAACCGCATCCAGTAGCAGCTTCGGTGAAAAAGCCAAGACGCTCAATGAAGTCGATTTTATTCTCAACATTATCCCAAGCTCGTTCCTAGGGGCCTTCGTTAACGGGGAACTTTTGCAAGTGCTATTGGTCGCCATCTTGGTTGCGATTGCAATTGCTTCCATGGGAGAGCAAGGCAGACCGATTCTCCAAGGGATAGAACAGATGGGGAGTCTGTTCTTTGGCGTCATGAACATCGTCGTTAAGGCTGCCCCGATCGGTGCCTTCGGAGCCATGGGGTACACCGTGGGAGCACATGGACTTGTGACTCTGGGGAGTTTGCTATGGCTCATGGCAGGCTTCTATCTCACGTCGGCACTGTTCGTAGTGATTGTGCTGGGAAGTATCGCAGGCGTTTGTGGCTTTTCCATTTTTCGATTTCTAGTCTATATCAAAGATGAGATGCTACTCGTGTTAGGGACAAGTTCCTCCGAGACCGCACTCCCAGGACTGATCAAGAAAATGGAACATCTCGGTTGTTCCAAGTCGACCGTAGGTCTAGTGGTTCCAACCGGCTATAGTTTTAATTTGGATGGCACGAACATCTATATGACCATGGCTGCAGTTTTTTTGGCTCAGGCTACCAATACTCCGCTTAGCCTAATGCAGCAGATCAGTTTGCTTTTTGTTGCCATGCTAACATCCAAAGGGGCCAGCGGTGTTACCGGGGCTGGCTTCGTAACATTGGCTGCGACTTAGCAAGCAGTACCTGGTATACCAATCGAGTCACTGGGGTTGTTACTAGGCATCGACCGCTTTATGAGCG
>JANLUJ010000163.1:0-6288 GCA_031363425.1 Pirellula sp. | reverse complement strand
GTAATGGACAGCGGCGTCGAAAACATCAATGCTTCTATGAATGAATTAATTGAATCCGGTATCATCAAACGGGTTTTAGCGCAAGTCGACGTGACCTATTCGAACAGCATGATCGAATCGTGGTGGAGAGCGCTCAAGCATCAATGGTTGTACCTGCATTCGCTCGACACAGTAGAGACCGTACGAAAGCTTGTTGCGTTTTACGTCTCAGAGCACAACACGCAAGTTCCGCACTACGCATTCAAAGGACAGACGCCGGACGAAATATATTTCGGGACAGGAGCGGATGTTCCGGAGCAATTGCGAGTAGCAACGCTCAACGCCAGAAAAATGCGTCGCGAAGCCAATTTGCAAGTTTCATGCAGCAGATGCAAAACCGAGCCGCCGTTGGTTTTAGTTCAACCGCCCATCAACACGACGTAGGCTTGATAGCGAAGCCGAGAAAATTGAGGAGAAAGACCTATTCGAACGCAACTTGGCTCGGCAGTCTGACGGTCTGCACTGATAACCAATTTTGGGTCAATTCAGTCCAGAACCGATCGAAAAGCGGGCCTTTGTCACGCTAGCTTTGCGCTTGCAAACAAGCGAATCGTCGCTCGAGTCATAAGCAATCGAGCGGCGCCCTTGAAAACACCAGCTTGACGAGTTCTCGTATACAAAAGTCCCGAATGTCTTGAGACGCCGCTGGGAAACCTCTCGCAGTAACCAAACCAGCACGAACATCGACCGTCTGGTTCTGCCTGAGTGGGACTGGTATTGGGAAAACAGCCGGCGAGAGTATCGAGGCGGGGTTTAATCACAATGGCGGTAAGCCTCGCTGCCAATTTAGCGAAGCGTTCGCGCCGAACCGCCACTTCGACCATGTACCGCGCAGCCTCACTAGGCTCCCAATGCGGTTCGCGACTTGCGATGTATAACAGTCCACGCACGCGGTTTGCAAATTCAACCAGTTCGCCCATCTATATTCAATCCTTACTTCTATTGGCTAAGCTACTCATTTGCCGTCGTCTTTCATTTGGTGATTGCGTTCGTTCGACCGCCCGTCTACGATCAGACTCAAGTTATTAGATGCTACGAGCACGCAAGTTCTTCACTGAAATTTCCGAGTCTTCCGCAACGGATAGCACAATTTACGCAACTTGTGAACGCCCCACAAAAGAAAGGGGCCGCTGAACGCAATTGCGAACGGACCATCCATATCGATATCCTCGTCCTTGCGGAATATCGAATTCAACGTCCAGGCAAGGGCGACAATTCGATAAAATATTTGTTTTACTTTGAAGGAGATTTGGCTACTCAGCAACGAAAGAATGGCGATGGGCACGTTGGCTCTGACTAAATTTGCCTGGGC
This sequence comes from Pirellula sp., assembly GCA_031363425.1. Classification (GTDB taxonomy): domain Bacteria; phylum Planctomycetota; class Planctomycetia; order Pirellulales; family Pirellulaceae; genus JBKCUI01. The sequence goes on along the minus strand of JANLUJ010000163.1, from coordinate 4,937 downwards.
CATAGCAGCAATGAGCGAACGCGATTCGACCGATTAAACAATGCTCTTTTCGCATTTGGCATGTCACATTTATGAATAGCACCAAAGAAAAGGCGCGATCGCAGTCCGGAAAGCTACTCGCCGCGAAACTCGAGTCATTGCTTCCTATGCCAGCGTGTGAAATGCCAATTGACCAGATCCTGTCAGCAGCAGGCGGTGTGCAAGTAGAGAGTGGGTTGCCTACGGTCGAAGTACAAAAACGCTGTCAACAGTTTGGCGAGAACCAGTTGACAGAGGCATCGCCCATACCGACTTGGCAAAAGCTTATTGCTCAATTCAAAGATTTGGTGATTTTGATTCTGATTTTTGCTGCTGTCGTCTCCGGGGCGCTTGGAGAATGGGTGGATGCGCTCGCGATATTGGCAATCGTGGTGCTCAACGGCGTGATTGGTTTTGTGCAAGAGCAACATGCGGAGCAGGCGATGTCTGCACTGATAAAAATGTCTGCACCGTCAGCGAAGGTCGTCCGCGATGGAACGCATCAGACGATTCCCGCCATCACACTCGTGCCGGGTGACATTATCCAAGTGGAGGCGGGCGACAACATTCCGGCCGATGCGAGGCTCGTTCGGTCCTTTAGCCTGAATGTGCAAGAAGCAGCCCTTACCGGTGAGTCCGTGCCAGTCGAGAAAAACGCCGAAGTGGTTCTCGTGGCAGGCACGCCTTTGGGTGATCGACACAACATGGTCTACATGGGGACGGTCGTCGCTGCCGGTAAAGCCTGGGCAATGGTCACCGCCATTGGAATGCAAACGGAACTAGGACACATTGCAGGCATGCTCGCCCGGCATGAACCGGAACCTACACCGCTGCAACGACGACTTGCGGACCTTGGTCGCGTATTGATTGTCATTTGCTTGGTGATTGTTGGAGTGATTTTTGGATTGCAGGTCTGGCGTGGCGGCAACGTAATCGAAGCGTTTCTCGTCTCGGTTAGCCTTGCGGTGGCCGCCGTTCCAGAAGGACTTCCAGCGGTCGTGACAATTGCACTCGCGCTCGGTGTGCAACGCATGGCCAAACGCAATGCCCTGGTTCGGAAGTTGCCCAGCGTCGAGACGCTAGGTTCGGTGTCCGTAATCTGCTCAGACAAGACCGGCACTTTGACTCGCAATGAAATGACCGTGCAGGAGATTGCTACATCGTCCGAACGGTTTCGCGTCACTGGTATCGGTTACTCGCCGCGAGGCGAATTTACACGCAATGATAAGGCCATCCAACTGACTGAGCCGGACGATCTATACCTCGCGTTAAAGGTCGGAGCATGGTGCAATAGTGCAGAAGTCGTACCCAATCCAAACGGCGATCAAGCATGGCGGGTTATCGGCGATCCGACGGAAGGAGCACTCGTCGTTGCTGCGATGAAAGCGGGACTCGACCTCTCAGCCAGGAGAGCCGCGATCGTCTACGAGATTCCTTTCGACTCGACTCGGAAATTGATGTCCGTCGTGGTTCGTGATGGTGACGCAAAGTTAGTGTATTCCAAGGGTGCACCTGAAGTACTGCTCGCGAAATGCAACCAAGTTCATCGTGAGGGAAAGATCGAACAGATGACGGACGAGCTTCGCCAACGACTTTTGGCCGCCAATGCTGAACTCGCTTCACAGGCGTTACGTGTATTGGCCTTAGCGTATCGGCCCAATATCAGCGACAAAACGGAGCCTGATCTCGAAACACAACTCGTGTTCGTGGCCTTAGTGGGAATGATCGACCCGCCGCGTGAAGAAGCGAAGGTTGCAGTGGCGAAATGCCGAGCTGCCGGTATTCGGCCCGTGATGATTACCGGTGATCATCCAGCAACCGCTTTCGCTGTCGCAAAAAAGCTTGGCCTGACAAGTGGCGATGAACGTGCATTGTCCGGCACAGAACTCGAACAAATGTCCGATGTGCAACTAGTCGAGCAAGTCGAGCACATTGCGGTATACGCTCGTGCGACCGCAGAACACAAGCTGCGGATCGTGAAAGCTTGGAAATCGCGAGGGTATGTCGTGGCCATGACGGGCGACGGCGTCAACGATGCTCCAGCCGTGAAAGCAGCCGACATCGGAATCGCGATGGGCATCACCGGCACGGACGTAACCAAAGAAGCGTCGGACATGGTGCTCACGGATGACAACTTCGCTTCGATCGTTAGCGCTGTCGAAGAAGGACGCGGCATCTTCGACAATATTCAGAAGGTTCTACAGTTTTTGCTATCATGCAACTTTGGAGAAATCCTGTTGATGTTGGTGGCAAGCCTATTAGGATGGCCGGCGCCATTGTTGCCAATCCAATTGCTGTGGATCAATCTTGTAACGGACGGCCTGCCGGCGCTCGCATTGTCACTGGAACCGCCAGAACCAGGCGTCATGAATCGTCCGCCGCGTCGGTCAGGCGAGTCCATTCTTTCCTGGCGATTGGGCTTCGTGATTCTAATCCAGGGATTTCTAGTTGGACTCGTTGGCCTCTTAGCTTTCGGGATGAGCATGCAACTCGCACCTGACAATGTAGATCGAGCTCGTGCAATGACCTTTTGCGTGGTGGTTTATGCGGAACTGTTTCGAGCGCTTGCCGCACGCAGCTCGACATTGACATTAGGCCAACTTGGGTTCTGGACCAATCCCCAACTCGTGCTGGCGATCATTGTCTCCGGATTGCTCCAGGTAAGCGTAGCCGTGTTCCCCTTTACTCAGAGCGTATTTGACATGCCTGCGCACTCGTTGGGCGAATGGAGTACTATTGCCGTGCTGGCTCTCACCCCGGTGACAGTCATCGAAGTATTCAAGCTGATCTGCCAACATTTCAGATCAAATCGTGTAGTCGTAACGCCAGGAGTTTTGCCATGAGCTGGAATCATCTCGCTCTTAGAATCGGAATGGTACTTGGAGCGATTGCTCTGTTGGTGGTATTGATTGCGTGGTGGCCGACAAGTACGAAGCAAAACGAATCCGACGACGAGATCTGGACGTGCTCTATGCATCCGCAGATTCGGTTGACGAATCCCGGTGATTGTCCGATCTGTGGTATGAAGCTGATTCCGGTATCGCAATTACCCAACGCAAAGGAAGATCTCGAAAAACGCGCAGGACTGGAAACGGAAGCGATCCTACGCCGTGAGCTTTTCAAGGAGATTCGAACGGTTGGAAAACTCGACTATAGTGAACGCCAAGTTGAACTGATCACAGCTCGAATCGCGGGAAGAGTCGATCGTTTGTATGTGGATTTTACTGGAATTGAAGTCAAAGAGAACGACCATCTTGTCGATATTTACAGCCCCGAGTTGTATTCCGCTCAGGCCGAGTTGATTCGATCCTTGGAAGCGTTTGGAGTACGCGGTTCCGGAGGCGAACGAACTCTAGATCGGTTCGCTGAATCAAATCTTTCTTCCGCGCGTGAGAAACTGCGTTTGTGGGGATTGCGACCCGAGCAAATCGCGGAAATCGAAAAGACGAGAAAAGAACAAACACATATTACGATCTACGCTCCACGCCACGGCACCGTAATCGAAAAGAACATTCGAGCGGGGCAATACGTCAAGGAAGGTGATTCGCTTTACCGAATCGCCAACCTTGATCCGATTTGGCTTTACCTGAATATCTACGAATACGACATGGCCTGGGTACGATTCGGCCAATCGGTGGACGTAACGCTGGAAGCATTCGCGGGTGAGACGATTCGCGGTACGGTGACCTTTATCGATCCCTTTCTCGACGATGCAACGCGTACGATTCGCGTACGCGTAAATCTCAAGAACCCCGATCGCCGCCTTAAACCGCAGATGTACGCGCAAGCAACCATTCGCGTGCCGCTACGTGCGGACGGGTCGCCAGAACCCACCGGAGCAGAAGGCAAATACATCTGCCCAATGCATCCGGAAATCATACAAGCCGAACCCGGAAAGTGTTCGATTTGTGGAATGCCGCTGGAGCGAGTGCCAGATTTTCGTATTGGTCTTCCGACAACTGAGCCGACGGCGCTAGCCGCAGGATCTTCGTTACCAAACATGGATGACAACCTAGAGTTAGCCATTCCTGTATCGGCAGTGCTCGACACCGGGCGACGTCAAATTGCCTATCGATTAACTCAAGAAGGTGCCTATGAGTTGGTCGAACTAAAGCTTGGTTCGCGGGCACAAGCGGTCGATGATACCGGCCAACGACGCGACTATTACTTAGTACTCGAGGGCCTCAAAGAAAACGACCAGGTCGTGGTTCAGAGCGGGTTCCTGCTCGATAGCCAGCGACAAATCGAGGGGATGCCAAGTTTGCTCTATCCGGTTGGTCAATCTGCGAGCATGTCTGGTCACGCGGGGCATGGTGCGATGTCGACCAATGCTGGAAGTTCCAGTCCCAATCCGCCGCCTGTCACTAAAATGCCAGCTGGTCACCAACACTGATCGCACCTCGGAGTAAATCATGACGAATTTTATTATCCGATGGTGTTTGAATAATCGGTTTCTGGTGATTCTCATTTCATTGGCCATTCTCGGAGTAGGCTACTACTCGCTGACGCATGCGACGATCGACGCCATACCCGACATCGGTGAGAAACAGGTCATCGTCATCGCCGATTGGCCGGGACGGTCTCCCCAAGATGTCGAGGATCAAGTCACTTATCCATTGACCGTTAGTTTGTCGGGTACGCCGGGCGTGAAGTCGATTCGATCCTTTTCCGGCTTCGGCTTTTCAATGGTTTACATTATCTTCAAAGATGAAGTCGACTACTACTGGGCGCGGTCGCGAGTGCTCGAACGGATGAATGTAGCTTTATCCAAGTTGCCACAAGGGGTCGTGCCTACTCTCGGGCCAGACGCAACCGCACTGGGGCAAATTTTTTACTACACACTTGAAGCCGACGGAGCCGACCTCCAGCAATTGCGGTCTCTTCAGGACTGGTATATCCGCTATCAGTTGCAAGCGGTC
>JANLUJ010000141.1:0-6791 GCA_031363425.1 Pirellula sp. | reverse complement strand
CTCCCCGCGCAACATCAGTCGCATTCGTCGTTGACACAATCCAGGAAGCCATGAATTCCTGCCGGCGTCACGACGGCGATTGTTCGAAGCATGTCATCTCTAGCGATGCTTGCGAGATCAGGCGATGATGTTGGCATTCCTGATGGGACGTCGCTTCGAAGCGATGCGCCATCTTTCCAACAATCTCTTCCAAATATATTGGCAAAACCTGAGTTGGCTCGGAGCAATCCCATCAAAATGCGAATGGTCGTCGACTTACCCGAGCCATTCGGACCAAGAAAACCAAAAATCTCACCCACTTCAATTGAGAGACTAACATCCTGTATCCCGCGTCGCGAACCGTACCCTCGACAAAGTTCTTGAATGACAACGGCCTTCATTGGATCTTTCCATTTCAATTGAACTCAAATATCGGATTTGACCGACATGGGCTTGTCTAGCACGACGCGCAAGCGCGCAAGCTAGTGATACCGGGATCGGAATCACTAGCCTGCGCGTCGTGCTACTGGTACTTTCCAGGTCGCCGCTCGCATTAGGATCTCGCAGCGCGCAATGCTTCAATTCGAGGAACCCGACTCTTCGGAGAATCGAGACTGAAGGATCGAGCATCCTCAAGTTGATCACGAACATAGGATTCCATCTTCCTAATCTCCTTGTCGAGAGCCTTGTCTTTCTTTCCAAAACAATCAAAGGCGATCGTTTGCGATTCAGGGTCATACTCCCAAAGTCCAATCAAGCGACCTCGGTCCATGATAGCATGGCTCGGCAAATCGGAGAGACGGCCCGCGGGTTGCGTCGACTTCTCCACAAATACCTGACGCTCATGGTCCTTTGCATCCAGCAAGCCTTTCACGTCACGCCGCAAAACAAAGATGGCATCGAGACTGCTGACCAAAATGTATTGTGGTTTGGTGGGGCGTTTGAATTGAACAAAGGCATCGAAGTCTTCCTCCAGAATAAATCGTCCGCTGCCGACTTCGATCGGAACCAGTTTTAACGGAGAGATCGCAGTGTTGCTGGCCTTCACCCCAAGACCGGAAAACCATTGAAACTCAGTCAATGTCGCTGGGCCAATCCATTTGAAGTACCGCCTAGCCAATTCGGTATAGGCCGCTTCATGCGTAATTTCAGTAGAGCCTGGTGGATTCGGTTTCCACAACGCGTATTGATACCTTTGCTGGTCCAGTCGCCCGTTTTGTGGGACTCGCCGAATATTGCCCAACGACTGAAGTTGACCAAGTGCCAACGGAAGCGTGGTTGTGACCCCCTTTTTCTTACCTTCGTCTCCGAGGCTGCGCGATGCATCGCCTGTTGCGGTCCTGATCTGGTCTGGAGAAAGTGCTCCCTTCTCTAGAGATTTCAATACGGCCTTATGGAGGGTCTTGAGTTCTTTTTCCGTGACTCCAAGTTTGAACGCCACACTCAGATCCGAATCGTTAAATTGTTGTCCAACGCGGAGGGCAAGAGCAAAGTCTTTGCAAGGGACCACGTAGGTGCAACCACGAGCCGAGGGGAGTTCGTGTATCTCGCATTCCCGAACGGCATGGTCTGCTGCTTCGCGGCTGATTCCTGCTCTTGCAAAAAGGGTCAAATAGGGACCAACGCCTCCAACTGAACGGGCCCAACCGGATCTCTCCAGCACTTCTTGTGGAGATGCTCCTACGAGCGATCCGTCCAAACCCTGCCGATGTGACCACCAGGCTCGCAGCGTATCCTCATTCATAATCGATCAACCTCCTGCGTAACGGCCAAAGGGTGCCATGCTGTGAAGCCATACCGGCGGTTGCACCGCCGGCTAAGATCTATCGCCCCATCCGGGGCTAAAAACAAGCCTAGCTTTCGGCTTGGCTCAACTTGATCAGCGATACCAATTCATCGGTGCTCATACGACCGGCTCGGTCCGCACCGTCCAGCACTCCGCTGATCAGTTCTCGCTTGTCTGCATGCAGTGCGAGAATCTGTTGTTCGATCGTATCCTTGGCAACGATGCGATAGACAGTGACGGCTCGCTCTTGGCCGATTCGGTGTGCACGGTCAGTCGCTTGGTCTTCGACCGCTGGATTCCACCAAGGATCCATGTGAATCACGTAGTCCGCCGCTGTCAAATTGAGACCGGTTCCGCCTGCCTTGAGCGAGATTAAGAAAAGCTCGCCTTCGCCCGCTTGGAATCGGTCAACTGCTTCTTGCCGTTTTGCCGCCGGCGTCGAACCGTCGAGGTATTGGTATTTGATTCCAAGCTTGTCGAGTGCTCCTCGAATCAACAAGAGATGCTGAACGAATTGGCTAAAGACCAGCGCCCGATGTTCCCCTTCGCGAAGCTCATCTACGATCTCCATAAACAGATCGAGCTTGGCAGACGATTTGTCCCAACGCTTGTCGACCAATCCGGGGTGGCAAGCCAATTGACGCAACCGGGTAAGCCATGCCAAGACGCGAATGCGCATCTGTGATTCGTGTTCGCCATCGCCAGGTTTGGTAATTTCTGCAAGCGCCGCCATGCGAGCTGCATCATACTTTTGGCGTTCTTCCTCTGATAGCTCCGCCAACCGAACAATTTCCGTTCGATCCGGCAGTTCGGATAGCACCTCTTTCTTGGTTCGTCGCAAGATGAATGGCCTCACAACGCGACCAAGTGCCTTCAAACGATCCTTGTCTCCTTGCCGTTCGATCGGTTCGGCAAAGCTCTTGCGAAAGCGGTCCCATGAACCGAGCAAGCCAGGGCTGACCGTTCGCATCAAGCTCCACAGCTCACCCAAGTGATTCTCCAGTGGTGTACCTGATAGAGCGATTCGCCAGTCGGCATCCAACTGACGAACGGCTTGAGCCGTCTTGGTTTGGAAGTTCTTGATGAATTGGGCTTCGTCCAGGACCAAAGTATGCCACGACCGGGCCGTGAATCTATCCACGTCTCGCTGAAGCAATTGATAACTCGTAATGATCAGGTCACCGGGACCCGCAGAATCGACTAGCGTTTGACGATCGTGTTCGCGATATAGCTTAGCTTTAAGCGACGGGGCGAATTTCTCGGTTTCACGTTGCCAATTCACGCCAACGCTGGTTGGGGCAATGATGAGGGCTGCCCCTTTGCTGGCTCGATCTAGCAGAACACCTAAGGCTTGTACGGTCTTGCCTAAACCCATGTCGTCCGCCAAACATCCACCGATACCCCAATGGGCTAGCTTTGCAAGCCAGGCATAACCCGTCTTTTGGTAGTCGCGAAGTTCGGCGTTCAGGTTAGCTGGTATGACAGGCTTCAAGACCTTTGCCCCTGCCAATCGATCTAGCGCGTCGCGCCAAGACATGTCGGATTCGTAGCTAATGTCGCTTCCGAGCGCTTCTTCGACAACCGCTGTCGCCGCCCTTGAAACGCGGATCGCTCCGGAATCACTTTGTGAAACGTCTTGAATACTATTGAGCCGTTGTCGAAGTTGCTCTGAAATCATGGCGAATTGGCCATCTCCGAGTGGAACGAATCGTCGACCACCGCGCAGGGCGGTTAACAGCTCCGCCAACGGAATCTCAAGTCCCTCCAGTCTCGCTATCCCTTCGACGCCGAACCAGTCGCGTTGACTGGTCAATCGAACCTGCAAACGCTGGGGTGTAATCTCACCGATAATCTTCATCGGCTGGCTCTTGGGCCAACAAACCGTTGGCGCGTTGTCCCCCAACGATTGAATGCGTTGGAGCAAGTCGAGAGCCAAGTCCGGATTTTCCGCGATCCAAGTGTAGGGACTCTCATAAAGCAATTGGCCCAGTTCAAGCGCTCCAGCGATCTCGTCCGCCCGAATCGATTCCTCCTCGAGAGCGCGCAGTAGCTGAAAGCGACCAGCTGGTGTCGCAACTCGTAAACGGTCCGGCTCCATGCCGGGCACCGGTTGGTCGGCTACAACATCGCATGCAACTCGCAACCCGACGAGTAAACTTTCCTTGCCAAATGGCGACAGGTGTACTTCGATATTGGGTTCGAGTGGCTGCTCCGGTCCAGCAAGCCGTTCTGGCAAATTAATCTGAATCCACTTTGGATCGGCCGCGGCTGCGACCAAGTCGGCGAACTGTTCTGCGGTCTCTTGATCAAGTACGGCCTCTCTGCGTTCGGCGGCGTGCAGGTCTTCGATCAATCGCTTCATACGATTGTCGATACTGCTGACCCAAATATAACGTTGATCCCGATCCAATCTCAACATCATCGTTTCATGGTTGTTGATCGTCCCCATGAAGTAGTCGGGGTTATCACGCAGCGAGACAATTTGCACTTCGCCTTGATAGATACTCGGCTTGTAGATGTCTTCGAGTTCATCAATACGAACTTCTATTGGGCACTCCTTGATTCGAATTGGAGTTTGAAGTTCGTCGTCCAAGGTCAAATGCGGATGGTCTTTAAGTAATTTTAAGCACTCACGAACAATGCGAGGCGTTTGACCACGATAGGACTCCTCCGCAGACTGCAACAACAAAATCAGCATGCGATCCGATGGATGCACCAATGCAGCTTCCTCCACCGTATCAAGACCATCTCGAAGATGCCGTCCCTTGTTCCATCCACCTTTCTTTCGCATGGTCTGAAGGTACGCGTTCACTTTGACGGTGCTATTCGAAAACGACAACCGCCACTGGATCCGCATGAGTCGATCGCGCTCCATCTCGTCGGCGGGGGTGTCGGCCGCGACTGGAATATCTCTCAAATAGCCTAGCGACTCGACCAACTTTCGACCTGCATGGCGACCATCGGTGACGCAGCTTTGCATCCATTGAATAGCGTCCTCAGCCGATTTTCCGCTAAGTTGTCTGCGGATGTAATGCAAGCAATGAATTTGGTGTACACATGGTTTGACCGTTTCCACGCAACTGCATTGCGCATTCAACTGGCGGATGACACGACCCCCACTGGGGTCCATGAGGTTCCCGAGTTGCTTGGTGTCCAGTTCAAACAGAATGCTAGTGTTGAACTGTCCTCGAACCGGCGCGACACCTTGCAGTTCAAAATCCCACTGCAAGCTGCTTTCGCCTTTTTTGAGTCGCGGCTGGTCCAACGCGGTGTAGTAACGGGCCATTAACAGCTGTTGCGGTCGAATTTTTTTTTCTAAAAGAGCAATTGCTTCGAGTATATGGACAATCAATCCGGTCGCCTTGGGAGGGTCCAGTTGTGCCAGGTTCGTCATGCCGTTTTGTTCCGTCCAGTGTAGTAGATCCGCAAAAGCCAAGTCCACTAGTTTCGTCGATCAAGCCGCACCTTGGCAAGGCGAAATCACATCTAATCACAATGAAATAACGAGCCAAAACTAAGACGCAATAACCACAATTGGCCTTAACAAATACAGCGAATCCTGCTAGGCAAAGGTACGAGTCATTCAAAATCCAATACGCATGCTAGGCTGCAAAGAGAGAACGCCGGGCAAAGGTTAACGTTTGGATTTTAAGAGGGTTGCGGAAAAATTCTCAAAACTTTCGGAATAGTTGAAGCGCGCAGCAATCATTCCACGCAGTGAGTAATACCGAAGCTTGCATTCGACCACAAAGGCAACACTCGGAGCAAGAAATCGAACTTGAAGCGTTTGGCGAAAGCCTACGTATTCGCTTTGCCAACGCAAGACAAGCCTGAGAGTCTTCGCGATCGCGAACACCCCATTACTCAATCGTTTTCATTTCTTCAAAAACACATTCGATGGCTCTCCGCAATTGCCATCGGTTCTTTGCAACCGCCTTGACTAGAGAGATTACTGAAATGCCATTTCGTCTAAATTCCTTTGCCAAATCTATTTTGTCGCGTATCCGAAAAAGAAGCCAGTTGCGACGCGGCATCCGCTTCGAATCTCTCGAAGCACGTTTCATGATGACCGTCTCAAGCCAACTGAACAGTGGCGTGCTCAATATCAACTTCGATGCGAGCAAGGACGATGCGACAGTTGCCGTAGTCGGAAACCAGGTCAATGTCAGTTCTGGCGGTAGCACAAATTCGTTTGTTCTCGCGAACATTCAATCGATCGATGTCAACAGCCTCTTCGGCGAGGGCCAATCGATCTCGTTTGGAGGGAATTTAAGTATTCCGCGAGACTTGGGAATACATGGCATCCAAAATGTAAACTTTGCTAGCGGCAGCTATCGTGTTGGCTCTACAACCGTCGTTTCGCCAGGCTCAATCGAGTTCAATTCGTTTACGCTCGACTCAGATGGCAATGTCGTATTGACGGCCAGCAAAACGTCGACACGTACTGAAACGGGATTGTTGGGATTCCTGGGTGTTGTCTCCAAGGCAGACACTGCAATTAGGATCAACAATTCCAGTTTGACGGGCGCTCAGATCGACATTTTGGCTCGCACAGATCTTACTGCCAATGCGGATGGCGATAGCAGCGATGATGTCAATCGAGATTTTGCTCGCGTCAAGACTCTAGGCAACGCAACGATCGATGTACTTGGTGCCTCCAACATTCAGTCTCGGGGCAGCCTTTCGATGCTCGCTGACTCTTTGCAACGAATCAACGCAACCGCTATCGCTAGTCCAACCGGAAGTTCAACGTCTCGCGATGCGGCCCTTGCACTTACTAGCACGTCTAGCACCGCGACCGTCGGAATTGCGGGCCAATCCAGATTGAGTGCCGTTGGCAATGCAACTGTCGATGCACACAACACAGTTACTGCGGTAACGAAAGCCGATGGCTCGCTAGCTCAGGCAAATGGCAAGGGGGGGATCGTCGCTCTCGCTGAGTTCGTCGGTGTAACCACGGTCCTCATCGGAGATACGGTTTCCATCTCCGCAGCCAATCTCAATATCAACGCAATCGCCGCTGCAA
>JANLUJ010000105.1:0-2244 GCA_031363425.1 Pirellula sp. | reverse complement strand
AACGCCATGTGCTCGGTCGCACGGAACGCTTGGAATTGATCTAGGTACCAGCAGGTTACGTGTGCGTCAGGAATCATCCTGGCAAACCACTCAGCCGCTTGCGAACGACCTGATGAGATGCTTGCAACGTTAAGCTTTCTTGCCTCCGTGCCGGAAGCGATATTTTGAAAGGGAGTTAAATCGAGCTCACTAACAATTTCCCAAAGACGCTGTTCCTCGATCCGCGGAGTCAATCGCTCCGGAATCCAGTCCGATGGCATTTCTGCAGAAATCGACGCGTCCGTGTTGTTATCCAATTCGGTTGAGTTGTCCAAAGTGTGTGATTCAGTATTGAGCATTTGTAGGGTGACTTAGGGCTGTACGTCCAGTGTAGCACGGCACTCCGTGCCGACTTTCTCGGCACTGAGTGCCGAGTCACATTGGTCTATGCCACTAACGATTCGTGATTGGGCGATCGGCAGTTTGCAAAGTACCGTAATTGTAAACTTGAGCCTGAGGCTCTAGCCGATTTCTTAGGCATTGATCGGCTAGCGCCCAATGGCACTCACATTCGGACACGTGAGCGGCCGGGCGCTAGCCGCGGGTAAATTCAATGAAATTGCCTCGTTACACCGGCGGCTAGCGCCTTGCCGCTCACAAAGTGAGTGCCATTTGGCTAGCGCCTCAGGCTCAACCGGAAGGTTTCAGCCTGCAGTTGGCCTTTGACGATAGCTATACTAAGTCAGGCAAGCTCCGGAGCCAACAGCTTGTTTTGTCATTTTCCCGAATGTTGTTGTAGCAAATACTGTTCGACGAACATAACTGTCGCGTAAAACTGATAGTCTGCGTTGTTTTTCTTTCGAAAACCGTGTCCCTCGTCGGTCGCCATCAAGTACCAGACTGGACTTTTATTTGCTTTTACTTTTGCCACCATTTGGTCCGCTTCGCTGAGTGGCACGCGTGGGTCGTTTCCTCCTTGGACGACAAAGAGAGGTTTGGTAATCTTCCCTGAATTGTTCAATGGAGCAGTTCGTTCAAAAAATGCGGCCATGGCCGGTTCACGTTCATCGCCATATTCCACTCGACGAAGGTCGCGACGGTAGCTCTCCGTGTTCTTCAGAAAAGTACCAAAATGGGAAATTCCAACGACATCTAGCGAGCATGCGATGCGTTCGTTGTATTCCACTGCGCAGGCTAGCGTCATGTATCCACCGTAGCTGCCTCCGGTGACCATAATACGATTCGGATCTAGGTTGGGTGAAGCCGCAATCCAGTCCAACAGTGAACCTATGTCCTTGACCGAGTCAAGTCGCAGCATCCCATTGTCGAGTTTGACGAAAGACTTTCCGAATCCAGCACTACCGCGTACATTTGGGAAGAGAATGGCACAGCCAAGTTCGTTGAGGAAATAGTTATTGCGACCGAGGAATACTGGTCGAGACTGCCCTTCAGGGCCACCATGAATGTTGATGATTAGTGGCCTCTTGCCTTCAAAACTCTTTGGCGGTTCATACAAAAAACCGCTAATCATTTTTCCGTCGAACGATTTCCATTCAACCAACTTGGCTGTACTCAGATCCGATGGAACCAATCCGCCCAATTCACTTTCGGTCCATCGCGTCATTTCTTTGGTTTTAGCGTTTATGCTATATGCGTCGGATGAACTTTGTGCCGAAGTAACCGTAACGGCTATTTCGGAATCGTCCTTGTGCCAACTACCAAGGGCAATGACACCGACGGGTAAGTTTGCAACTTGCTTCTTGGTCCGAGCGTTGGTGTCAAGAAAATAGAGCGCTGATGCGCCGCGCACATTTGCGGTCAATGCGATTTGAGTGCCGTCGTGGGATAGTTCGAAACTCTCAACGTCCCATGGAATATCTTCGGAGAGCGAAGTTACTTTTTTGTCTGTTAGGGACATAATCGCAAGTTGTTGGAATTCGCCTGCTTCATCGCTAGTGAAATAAATTCCTTTGCCATCCTTGGTATAAACCGCGTTACCGTAAGCAACATCTTTTTTAGGATCGGTTATCGCTGTGAGCAAGCCGGTCGCGACATCTGCTTCATAGAGATTGGTTTTGTTGATCGAGATCATTTCCATCACCAACAGTTTGGAATCATCGGGAGACCAATCCTGAACGGCCCATCCGCCGCCCGCCAGCTGGACTGCCAAACGATCCGCTTTCGGGTTGGTTGGATCCATTATCCAAAGGTCGCGATCAGTACCATTGCGTCGGGTCGATCCATAGCAAATGAGGTTCTGCTTGT
>JANLUJ010000085.1:0-11171 GCA_031363425.1 Pirellula sp. | reverse complement strand
TGCCAAAGTGATTTTAGGGGCGCCCTCGATTTTAGGAGACCGCATAGCCGCTCGAAGTTCATGAATGGTTTTGCCGAGCTTAATGAACTCCTTTTCCGAGACCCTTGGCACAAGGTTGCTGATTTCAAACGAACGTACATACTCCAGTTTCTCGCGGAATGCCCTTTCGTTTGGAATAGCGCCAGAATGATGGAAGCGCGTGGCTTTATTTCTCCACCCTGTTCCCCCGACATTCGTTCCCCCGATATTCGTTTCCCCGACACTCCCGGAGCATTCCTTGCAGAACTCGCGAGCCAAAATAAACGCCGCTGGTCCGAACTGCGAATTGCGTTGCTTGGAACTGGCATCCATTTGAAATGCCGAAAGGTGGGGAATAATAGGTTGGAGTCTTGAAAGGGAGGGAACATGACGAATCAAATACGCCAAGGTTAGCAATACGCACGCTGCAGCAGCCAATGCCAAGACAGCTAGACTGTAACCTCTGACATTCACGGGTCGCGGCTGATTCGCCATGGCCTCGTTCAGAATGTTGGAATCAGCGATACTCTTTAGAACCTGGTTAGCTATTTGCAATCGTGTTTCAAGATCCGTATTAGGCAAATCTTGGAGCGACGGAAGAGGCTGCTGGTTTGCACTGTTCGCACCCATGTTTGGCGTTGTAGGAGGGATTCTAGTTTTGTAACTGGGTAAAACGTTCCCATCGGCGACAAAGCACATTCGCGTCTTATTGCCGCGAGCAAGCAATTCGCAGACTCGTATCGCAAAAATCTTATTGTCGCCATGCCATAGCATTCCATTGGTCAGTATGCTCGAATCCGCCATGATGACCATCGCACCAGCAACCTCGGAATCGGAATCGCTAGCGATGATTACTGGCTGTTCACTACTCGCTGGAGGCTGACAATCGGTGGGCAACGAAGCAATGACTTGCCAACGAAACCTGCTAGGAGCAGCGCGTATGGACGGCACAGAGAGCCAAGCTGTCCGATTGCATATTATCTCACGAACATCTAGCGTCGATGGATGAGAGGTGTCGATGCTTTGGATCCGAATGCAGTCGTCAAAATCCAGATAACAGTCCTCTTTTCGATTGGCAATAACCGGATTGTTACGGTTGCCCGTTTTGATTTCTCCAATACCGGTTAGATTGCGAGGCCGATCAGATGCAATGAGGACGTTTCCTCCCTTCTCCACGAATTGAAGTAGGCGAGCAAATATGTCTTCTCGAAATGCACTTAGATCACCCGTCATGACCACAACCGAGTTACTCGGTGCAACAAGTGCATCTTTAAGCGCGGATTGGGACGAATTGTTTGCGATGTCCCGCGATTCCAGGAGCATTTGGAAGAGCTCGTAACCGACATGCCACTTGCGTTCGTTGGCTGGACTGCTTGGCTGCCCTAGGACCACCGAGAAAGGGGAAAACAAAAGCATCAAGAAAAACAAGGCTGTTGGTAAGTTGGGCTTCCAGCCTATCGATCCGGCTAGATGACAGGCTGGAAGCCTATCCCACTTTGCAGCAAACATTGCGATCAACCCTTGCATTGTTTCAGTGCATGTTTTGCGTGTTCGATTTGGTCGACCGTCAAGCCGTGCTCCTTTGGGAAGTACCGAGCTTGTTCGTACAGACCAGCCAACGTTCGAATGGGAGAGGTGTGCTGCGGCAATGATTGCTCAAATAGATTGGTTACATAACCGCAAGTCCACCACGCTTGAGTTGCCTGCAACCGCTGTTTTGCAAGCGCATGAAATGCACGCACTACATCCTCTCGAGTCCGGATCTCGTCGATTCTCGGTGCCAATTGAGCCTCGAGTAACTCTCTTTTTTTATGCTCCGAACGAGATCGAAATCGAAGAACAAAAAAAGCAATCGCTCCAAGTGCAACCATTCCAACCAGGTATTCCAAGGCCCTTGCATTGAACGGATTAGGGAGCGAGAAGGCCTCTTGAGGAGCTGATGTTTGAGGAGAAATGGATGGTGATGCTGAAGCACGAGGGGGAATCTGTTCGTTTTTCGCGATTTGCATCCATAGGTTATTTAGAAACTTGCTCGTTTGCTGAAAGCCTTTTGCAAAAGCCGAGTCGGGGTTAGCGGGTCGAGTTGCCGGCTCCTGGGGCCGTGGCGCGTTGGATGCTCGAGCCGTTCGACTGGATGACTCAGGTGCAATGGTTGGTTTTGCGATTTGGTTTTGAGGGGTTGTGTTCCCGCGAGTAGAATGGCTTTTGCGCTGAGCTTCCTCCACGAGTTTCTGGAGCGTTGGTCCGAAACCTCTTCGCGCGAGTTCCTTTTTTATGTCCATGGAAGATTTCGAGTTTGGCTCACCCGTGCTCGTAGAGACGTCGGTATTGTTGGAGGGCATCTGCGGCTGGCCTGGTGTCGATTCGAATGGATCCGGTTCGACCTGAGAAAGGTTCGTGGATTGTTTGTTACTACTATCATCCGTCCGCTGCGGTCGTTCTCTTGAGCGATTCTCAGCGTTTGTTCCTGCGCCCGATGACGAAGGTCTTGGTCGAGATGGAGCATTGCCATTTGGCGTAACCCCATTTTGCGAGTCACCGGATGGTGTCGAATCCAGTTGCTTTGCCCCGGGTTGTTTTAATGTAGGCTGTCTTCCACCTGACCTTGTAGTAGGAGCTTGTTGTTCAGGCGCGGAGGGCAAAGGCGATCTTGGAGATTCTTTGTTGGAATTGGCTGGAGTTCCGCTGATACTTTTTGGCTGTTCCTGGGAATTCGACTCGCTTGAAAGATTTTGACCTTTCGAAACCTGTTGCCTCACATCCTGTAACTTTTCAAACAGTTCTTTGAATTTATCGTCCTTGGCATTGTTTGGTGACTCAGGTGCAGCTTTTTGTTTCGTTGCAGGTTGCGTTGGGTCCGTTGGGCTTTGCTTACCTTCGGCGTCAGGTCTAGCTGGAGACAACTCATTCGGCCCAAAGACATCAGCCAAGTCTAAATCTCCA
Organism: Pirellula sp.; assembly: GCA_031363425.1. Lineage (GTDB taxonomy): Bacteria > Planctomycetota > Planctomycetia > Pirellulales > Pirellulaceae > JBKCUI01. Next base: position 8,210 of record JANLUJ010000085.1, on the reverse strand, counting down.
GACGAATCCGCACGATCCTTTTTCGCATACTCTTCTGCCATCTCCTTAGCTTGGCGTCTCAGTTCCGGGTCAGACAGGGCTTTGGAAATTAGTTCCGGAGGAATTGCATCTAAGCTTTCCGGGGTTAGTCCCTCCGGCAATTTGTCACCGAACTGCCGCATCGCCTCCAACAATGATTTCACTTGGGCGTTCGAAAGGCGTGACGCATCCAATTTATTCGATAATTCATTGTTTAACACGCGGTTCTGAAGTCGCGACAAGTACCTGACTTCACCGTTCGGTTGCATTGGTGCAGGATTTGGGCTCGGCAGCCATCGTTGCGAGTCCGTGTCTACTTGTGTGTTGTCGGGCGATTGCGAAAGACCATGGCCACTTGAGCTAAAAGCCAAAATGATGGACGCGTAAATCGCAATCGTCGTTTTGTCGAGTAACCGAGCCATGACACGTACTCCCTGTTTGGACCAACCTGGTTAGCAATAGTGTAGCCGACTTTGACCCAAAACGCGAAACGGCATTCTCGGCTAGCTACTGGACTCTTGGCTTCGAAGCGGTTTTTTTCAACCCGCCTGCCGATAGTTTCCCGGGCGATGCAAATTGCCGCTTTGGTTTGCAAGGATGGCGTTTTCAGTTTGTACGTGCACCGTGCGCTGCGGGAACGGATGTTGGACACCTAGTTCGCCAAATCGGTTCTTTATTCGCTTCAACCACTCTTGCTTTACCGCTCCATGTTTGTTTGGAAGGGTTTTTACGGACATCTTGAGGTAGACGGCTGATTCTCCAAGACTCTCGATTGCAGGGTTGGATGGCGGTTCTAACAATAGATTCCCAAAAACGGCGTCCTTCTGAAGCTCATGCGAAATTGAATTGAGTATTTCGGTGATGCGATCCAGACTTTCGTGATAACCCACCGCTATTTCGCAGACCGCTCTAGACCAACCATGAGTCTCATTGCTCACGCTGTTGATGGTACCGTTGGGAATGAAGTGCACCACGCCATTCGAATCTCGCAATACTGTCATGCGAAGGGTAATGCGTTCAACCTGGCCGCTAACTCCACCGACACGCACAGAATCATTGAGCATGTACTGATTCTCCAGCAACATGACGAAACCATAAAAATAGTCCTTGATCAAGTTTTGCGCGCCAAATGCTACCGCCAAGCCTATCACGGCGACCCCACCCATCAGGACGGTAATGTTAGCTCCCGCCTCATCCAACACCATCATTGCGCCAGTGATAAAGATGCCAACGGTCGACGCATTCTGAAAAACTCCGACCAGAGTCTTCGCACGATTCTCCTTCTCCATTTTCGAACCCCGCCCCGAACCAGTCGTAACGAGACGAACCGATCGCAATGCGAAGAAGGAAGCCAGTCGATTGAGCACGAACATTCCTACAACGATGGCAAGGATGGGTGGCCCGTGGACGACTAACCACTGCAAGATATTCTTTAACGTGAATGGGTTACGAATTGCCGTAATTCGATCTTCGGCCTCGTTCGCTTCCTGACGTTTTTTATCGGCTTCATGTAGCGAAACAATATGTTCCGATTGCAAGCTGCTTTGCTCGGCGCGATGGTCATTGAGACGTTCACTGATCTCGGCAACCTCGGATCGGGCCCGAATAAGACGGTTGCTGGCGTTGCCGATCGACGCTCTCAGTTCGGCGAGCTCGGATGCTTCTGCTTGCTCAGCCGCTCGGCGAGTCAGTTCCTCGGAGAGCGTTATCTGGGCAGCGCCAGCAAGATCCACTTTCTTTCGGGCGAGATCGAGTTCTTTTTGTTCTTGTGCAACCAGTTTTTGGATGTCGGCCAACCGAGCAGCAATCGACCGCGTTTCGTTCTGAGCTTCATCCGCTTCTTTGTCTTTCTCTTCAGCTTCTTCGACGGCTTTTGTTAGTTCGACGTTTTTTGGATCGGAATTGACGTACTTGGATGACTCTTCAGACGGAGCCGTAGCGTCGTGATTCGTTCGATTGCCTTGTGCCTTCTCCTCAGCGAGTTCATTCCGATCCTGCGGTTGACTTCGATGGTTCGTATGGCTGTGTTCACGGTTGTCGGATTGATCCACCGTGTTATGTTGTTCGGCGGCCACCGGTTGTTCGTCTACGTCGCCGGTGATAGCAGCAAGTGCCGCTTTGTCATGCTCAATTTTTCTTTTCAGCGTGATCTTTTGTTCTCGCAACGTCTTTCGATCTTCGATTGCCAGATCAAATCGGTCTTCGGCCAATTTGCGTTGTCTTTGAAGCGAAGCGGCCTCCTGCTCCAAATGCTTCGTCTCGCGTTCGTCGGCGGATTTGCGCGCCGCCTCTAGCTTTTCTGTGACGAGTTCCAACTCATCCTTCATCGCGCGGAATTCCTTTTCGGCAATTGCGTATTCGCTATTAGGATCTTCCATTTCTTGCTCAAGGTTTAGCAGCTGCTTTTGATCGTGCTCGAGCGACTCTTGAATTTCACCCATGCGCTCCGCGTCGGACTGGCCCGCTTTGTCGTCCGATAACGAATCCTCAGAAGATTCAACATTAGTACCTGTCGACGGTGGCTCCGCATCGCCATCGAAATCTGTCGACTGAGGGAAACTCACGTCTGCCAGAGTCACAACCAAACAGATCACAACCAAACAGACAACAGCGTAACTGCGAAAAGCGAAACTGCGTACAACGAGTCGAGTTCTCATATTGATATCCCTACCTTGAGCTAATGTGCGGTGATCCTTCACCATATGCAGGCGGTCGATTGTAGTGACCTTTGCGAAGTAGTCCAAGAGATTATGGGACGTCGAAAGGAAAATACCAATTGCTAGCCAACTTGGGGACGCGAAGGATTGACGGATCGCACTGATCTGACCCATAATAGGCAGGTTCGATTTATCGAATCCTGCCTTTGTTATGTGACCTAACGGATCCTAAGACGCTTGTGCTCAGCGCAGTTTCGAATTTAGGGTAGCTGAACTCGTCAAGAGTTTCGGCCAGCCGAAGAACGAATCTGGACAGTCACTAGCTTGTGCTTTATGCATTTTGGGTTGCCATCGAAAGTGGCTCGGTCGTCCCAACCGAGAAATCACGGCGTAGACCGCCGTGCCACTCTGTTTACCAAACCTCACCTGGGCCGAATCGAAAATATGGCCAGTTTTGAATCAATCGTGCTGCATCCGAGGCCTTGGCCATGCCTATTGTTCGCAATCATTGCGACGGGTCATTTGACATGTTGGCCATCCGACTCGGTTATTGCACAACAAAATTCTCCGCCGGTTAGTTTCGTGAACGACGTCGTGCCGCTCCTGACAAAAGCTGGCTGCAACTCGGGAGTTTGTCATGCGAAGGCTGGCAATGGCCAGAATGGCTTCCGACTATCACTTCTCGGATTTGAGCCAAAAGAAGACTTTGAATACATGGTCAAGGACAGCCGCGGTCGGAGGTTGTCGCTAGCCGACCCAGAGAGCAGTCTCCTGCTCTTGAAGGCGACGGCCCATGTATCGCATGGCGGTGGCCTTCGAATGGAGAAGTTGTCGTCGGACTATTCCATCCTTCTAGATTGGATCCGCAACGGAGCTAGCTTTGATGCGGCTACAGCGAGTAAATTGATTTCCGTCGAAGTTCAACCGAATCGAGCAACGCTTCAGCCGGGATCTCAGACGCAGCTAAAAGTGATTGCAACCTACGACGACCATAGTCAACGGGATGTTTCTAGCGCAGCCTTGTTTGAATCAAACGACATTTCAATGGCGGGCGTAACTTCAAATGGTCTCGTTAAGATTTTTGACTTGCCGGGCAACGTTGCCGTGATGGTCCGCTATCAAGGACAGGTTTCTGTATTTAGTGCTTCGGTGCCACTTGGGGCTGACGTCTTCAGACTTCCCCCATCGAAAACTTTTGTCGACGATTTGGTCTTTGCTAATTTGAAGGTGCTTGGGATTCCTCCCGCACCGATTTGCGATGACGCGACCTTCATTCGCCGTGTGTCGCTGGATATTGCTGGCCGCTTGCCAACCGAGGAGGAAAGGAACAACTTTTTTGGCAGCCAGGACGCGAGCAAACGCGAGCATCTGATCGAAAGCTTGCTTCGAAGTTCAGAATACGCCGACTACTTCGCTAACAAGTGGACGGCCATGCTAAAGAACCGACGCGATGACGCAAGCGATATCATCTCCAACTTTGCATTCCATGCATGGGTTCGAGATAGCCTGCTCGCGAATAAACCGTATGACCAAATGGTGCGAGAGCTGTTGGCCGCGACCGGAACCGTTATCGCGAATCCGCCCGTCGTGTGGTACAAGCGAGTGAAGGAACCGAAACAACAAGTGGAGGATGTGGCTCAACTCTTTTTGGGCGTACGGATGCAATGCGCTCAGTGTCATCACCATCCGTTTGAACGCTGGAGTCAGGACGACTACTACAGCTTCTCCGCGTTCTTCACACAAGTTGGCCGCAAGCCGACGGCCACGCGAGGAGAAGACATGATCTTTCACAAACGTGGTATGGCCAGCGCCACAAATATCAAATCCGGCAGCGTCTTGAAACCCGCAGCCCTCGGCGATGCGATTCCAGCAATTGGGCCCGACGAAGATCCTCGACTGAAACTTGCCGATTGGATGAGTTCAGCCAGCAATCCATTCTTTGCCAAGGCGGTCGTTAATCGCTATTGGAAGCACTTCTTTCGACGCGGGCTAATCGAACCGGAAGATGATATTCGCGACACCAATCCAGCTTCCAATCCCGATCTACTTGCGGCTTTGGAAAAGCACTTTATCGCTAGTGGTTTTGATCTCAAGGGCTTAGTCAAGCTGATAGTTGGTTCGAATGCTTACCAACTAAGTGCCGTTCCCAACCAATACAACATTGCGGATCAACAGAACTACTCGCGCTACTATCCTCGACGGCTTCAGGCCGAGGTATATCTCGATGCCATCGATGATTTGGCCGGCTCGAGGACCGAGTTTCCTAACTTGCCGAGTGGAACACGTTCGATCGCTTTGCCGGACAATAGCTACAACAATGCTTCCCCGTTCCTAAAGGTTTTTGGTCGGCCAGAGAACGAAAGCGTCTGCGAATGCGAGCGCGTACAGTCCTCTAGCCTCGCGCAAAGCTTGCACTTGATAAATGCGTTGGACATCAAAGCGAAGCTAGCGACGAAAAATGGTCGAGCCGATCGGCTCGCTAAATCGGATAGGTCTGCAGAGGAAATAATCCGCGAGCTTTACGCGATAGCTTTCGCTCGAGAACCGCAATCAAGTGAATTGATCGCCGGTTCAGAATTCCTAAGCGAATCGAGAACAGACGTTGCGGGAAAACCAGTAGATCCGCAGTTAGCCAAACTGGAAAGCATTCAGGACCTTCTTTGGGCCTTGATCAATACCAAAGAGTTTCTGTTCAACCATTAGTTTTGAGGACCAACATGTTGAATCTGCGAAGCGGCGAAAATGCGGCGACTATTGGTCAACCCATGATGGGTAGTGACGCAAAGGGTTTTCGTCGACGAGACTTCATAGTCGCACCCGGCAGGTTCGACCTACGGTGCAACCTACGGTGGGTAGCTCTTTGCGCAATCACGTTAGCGATGACCGCCCACGTGGGCGCTCAATCCGTTTGCCTCCCACTTCCCCGGTTGCTGACCACGATGCCAATGGGTGGAACCCTCGGAACCCAAGTCGAGATTGCGATCACCGGCGAGAATATCGAAGGTGCGGGCGAGTTGTTATTCACACACCCGAGTTTGACCGCCACTCGAAAGCTCGACGCCAGCGGCCAACCTCAGGCGAACAAATACATTGTCAACATTGCGGAGGACGCCCCCACTGGTATACATGAAGCGAGAATATTGACGCGGCTCGGCATATCGTCATCGCGAGTCTTCTCCGTCGGAGCGCTTTTAGAGGTTTCTCAATCAGCGCCTAATACTTCATTGGCGAAAGCTATGGAACTAAAGGTCAACTCGATTTGCAACGCTGTGATGTCCGAGAAGTCGATTGACCATTTTTCCTTCGAAGCGGTAAAGGGACAGCGGTACGTTGTGAACTGTGCATCGCGTGGTATTGACTCAAAGCTAGACGCGGTTTTGATCATCGCAGATGCTGAAGGCCGTGACCTGGTCGTCGAACGTCGAGGTGGGACTCTCGACTTTGTCGCGACGCATGATGGCAAGCATTTTCTAAAAATCCATGACCTGACCTTCAAGGGCGGTCCCGCCTATTTCTATCGGTTGTCATTGCAGGCGCTACCTCTTGGAGATCCAGTTCCGCCGTTCGCATCGACAAGCTCCGTAAGTTCGTTTTCTTGGCCTCCAGACGCTCTCGCGGCCAGTTCGCTATTGTCCGAATCGGAGCCCAACAACCTTCACTCTCAATCACAGAAGATCTCACTACCTTGCGATATCTCAGGAAGTTTTTTTCCGGCCGCCGATGTCGATACGTTTGAATTCCATGGTGCCGAAGGAGACGTTTGGTGGGTCGAGGTCGCTTCCGAGAGATTGGGACGGCCAACAGATCCATCTGTGATTGTTCAACGAGTTAGCCTTGAGGGAACCCAAGAGAAACTAATCGACGTGGTGGAGTTCAGTGACATCGCAAGCCCAGTGAAGTTATCCAGTAATGGCTACGCTTACGATGGCCCGCCCTACAACGGTGGCTCGCTCGATATCATTGGCAAACTTGAAATCAAAGAGGACGGATTGTATCGCCTTCAGCTATCGGATTTGTTTGGTGGCACACGTATGGATGCAAGCAACGTCTATCGCTTGATCATTCGCAGGGCTGCTCCTGACTTTGCGCTCGCGGCCTGGGGACTTCATATGGAACTTCGCAATGGCGATCGCAATGCGCTTTCGAAACCGCTTGCTCTTCGCGGCGGAATTACCGTTGCTTTAGAAGTTGTAGCCGTCCGAAGAGATGGATTCGATGGCGATATCGAGTTGGTGATGGAAGGGCTACCTGAAGGCGTAACCGCTCAAGGATTAAAGATCCCGGCAGGCAAGACACGCGGAATCATGCTTGTTACGGCAGATGAAAATGCGCCACAGTCGTTGGCAAACGTTTTGTTCATTGGCAAGTCCAAAGTCAACGGAGTAGAAGTCAAAAGAATGGTTCAAATGGCTGCGATGGCTTGGCCGATTGTGGACTCATGGGGCGAGATCCCAAGCCCTCGTTTGGTAAAGGGCTTGCCTATTTCGGTGACTCGTGCGGAATTTGCCCCAATCTCGATCTGTGCAAAAGAAAAAAAGGTCTGGGAAGCGAAAGCAGGACAGAAGTTAACGATACCATTGCGTCATACCGTTCGGAGCGAGTTCTCAGGTTCGGTCCTGCAATTGAAAGCATCCGGGGCTGGCTTTGAACAGGTGCCACGATTCGATGTCTCGCTCCTCTCCGATAGCTCGGAAGTGACATTGGATCTGGCCAAGCTGAAAACACCACCCGGGGATTATCTGATAGCTTTTTACGGTAGTGCAGTCGCGAAATACCAAAGCAGTCTTGAAGCCTCGGCCAAAGAAAAACCTGTACCGAAAGATACTGCAGACATTGTTATGTCCGAACCGATATCCATTCGTATCAATCCAGCGGAGGCAAAATGAGCGATCCCTTTCATGCTGCGTCAATCGTCCGATGTCCGGGGCCCAACGATTTTGGCTCGAATGGACGGCGAGGTTTTATTCGCATGGGACTGGCTGGATTTGCAAGCCTCAGTTTACCGGGTGTTCTCCGGCTACAAGCTAACGCGCAAGAACCATCCGGCGATCCAAAGCCGAATCGGGAAAAATCGGCGGTGATCATGGTTTGGAAGCCGGGTGGATGTTCGCATCTCGATACCTACGACCCAAAACCTGAAGCCAGCAGCGAATACCGCGGTCCATTTTCGACGATTCGAACCAACGTACCCGGCTTGCATTTCACGGAATTGTTACCGATGCAAGCTCGTATCGCAGACAAGTTCACTGTTCTGCGATCGATGCGTCAGACTGCCGGAGGACATCCTGCGGGCTCAATGCAGATGCTATCGGGCGATCCCGATACTCGCGATAAACCAAAGCCTAAGTTCCCCGATTGGATGACAGTTACCAATTACCTTCGATCGCAAGGTGTTCAGCGATCGAATCCTTTGCCTCTCTATGCTGGAATCAACCCGCCGTTGGAGTACAACGGTCCTGCCTATTTGGGCGATGCCTATTCCCCTTTTACGGTGAATGGAGACCCCAATTCGCCGACCTTCTCCGTGCCGAACAT
>JANLUJ010000069.1:0-1631 GCA_031363425.1 Pirellula sp. | reverse complement strand
CTTGGTTACCAGTTTACTGGCTACAGCGGTCACTACGACGTCAGCCCCAAGAATGTCGCTAAGTTCAAGGAACGGGTCAAAGAGATGACACGTCGCAATCGCGGTGTGTCGCTCGAGAGTCGTTACAAAGAACTAGGTTGGTATCTTCGAGGGTGGTGCAACTACTTTTCGTTGGTCGAGATCAAGACGTTTTATGTCAACCTAGATAAATGGGTTCGTCATCGCATCCGCGCATGTTATTGGAAGCAGTGGCGCAAGACAGGGGCGCGAGCCCGAAACCTCATGAAACTCGGCTTATCGCGAGAGGACGCGGTACCATTAGCATCTAGCTCCCGTGGACCTTGGTTTATGTCGAAATGTCGAAGCGTCGAGCGCGCGTTGACAAACGACTATCTCGCCAAGAGTGGCTTGGTGAGTCTCTATGAGATATGGCAAAAGACTCGCTCCTAGAAATTGAACCGCCTAGTGCGGACCCGCATGCTAGGTGGTGTGGGAGGGGCCCCGGAGCAATCCGGGCCCCTATCCCGATCGTGATTGTTATTTGGCATTTGCGGTTCCGGGCCGCGCACATGAGCAAGTTATCATCTTAACGCTAACGATGCTTGTTTTGGTTGTCATTAAGTCGAAGTCCTCTTCGATCTGTCCTGCGATCGACCAACCGGTGGCCATGTTCTGGGAGCACACAATTATATCATATGCGTTTCTACACCAATCGTCTTCATTGTGTTCAATGTCAAAAGTGACTACATGTCCACCTTTGTGGTATGCGTCGACGTGGACGTTTTGGAATCGTCGTGCGGTACGGCATTCAAGATCAGCAATGACTCGCTTTGCAACTTCCTGCTTTGAACTATCTGTGAAAACACGCCAGTGCGACGTTACCATTAATTCGCTCCCGCGTTCGCACATTGTTTGACCGAGCGATGTCCTTCTGTAGCCAAATAACGATCGGGATCAGCTAGCCCGAGCAAGTAACAATGTTCCAAAAAAGGCCGGGCGACCGAGGGCTTAGCTGCATCCCTTTGTTCGTCATTGACCGCTCGTGTGTTGCTATCTTTCTAGTCCCATTGTAAAACTAAATATCTGCCTTCCATCGCTTGAAGTGATTGAAGAAACTGGTACAAGATCTAACACCACCGGAGAGTCCTGTTGGTCTTTGGGGGCGGATGCGATTACGCCAAATTGGTCTTGATCCAAGTTTGTGAGCATGCGTAATTCCTGTAGTTCGGACGCCTGCGCATTGAATTCATCGGATTCACTTTCCGTAGTTGATTCGAGCGTCACAGTGGTGTTTGAGAGAATGTCTCGATTGATTGGTGCGGATATTCGCCCAGCAATGAAAGCCGCCAACACCACGCAAGTCCACGCTAGGTGCAAACCAAGTCTGTTCGGTGACGGAATTAGACGCATTCTGTTCTCCAGTTAGGTAAGCTACGATTGAGAAAGAGAGTTCATGAAGCTTCTTTGTACCAAGATCATGATTGTGAAGTCCAGTTCGATCGTGGCCCGTCCGGCAGATTTGACGAACGACCGGGATGACCGAGGGCGAGTAGTTGACTCAACGCAAGTCAAAAGCGGTCGATCGAGCCCTTCGTGTCCATCCCATTGTTACCCGATTGTATCCGGATTGG
>JANLUJ010001401.1:0-8414 GCA_031363425.1 Pirellula sp. | reverse complement strand
CCATTGATCCCGCGAGTGTAGTTGCTCACGTTCTCAAAGCTCAGCGTCTGGGCTACAGTACCAGCTTTGGCCACACGTTTCGATGGATCAAACCCTCCTTCTATGTTGGTGCCGCCCGCTGTGTAAAACGAGCCCTTGTAGTAAGGAGCATTGCTTACCGGTGGATCGTTATCGAGAATCGTCCCGATGCCTTGGCCAACGGCAATCGGAGCACCGATTGGATTCGATAAGTTGACTGTAAATGTCTCAGTCAGCTCCGTTGTTGTATCGTCCAAAGTCTGGACGAAGATGTTCTTCGAGGTTTCGCCGGGTGCGAAGGTTACCGAGCCTGTGATTGCCGTGTAGTCGCTTCCGGCTACTGCGTCGCCATTGACCGTCGTGTAATTGACAGTGACCGGATCAACATTGGCCGAACTTAGACTAATGGTAAAGACTGCTTGCAATGCGGGACCAAATCGATCCACAAACCCTCCAGAGGCATTGCCGGATACATAAAGCGTGTTTCCAGGACCGATCATGAATGACCAACCGTCTCGGTTGATTTCGAAGCTGTCGATAAAGGCTCCGCTCGTTGAATCGAAGCGCATGATGCCTGTTGTATACGGACTAGTCGGCAAGCGAGCAGCGGTATACAGGTAACCGTCCGCGCCGAATGCCAGCCACAAAGGTCCTGTCGTCACGGGTGCGGTTGAGAATACGTTCAAGAATGCGCCGGTCGAACCGTTGTAGCGTAGAACTTGCCCCGTGCGATTGCTTGCGACGTAAAAATTGCCGTCCGGCCCGAAGACGCCTTTCCTAGCCGAATCCGCAACTTGTACGCTATCGTTTACACCATCGAATTTGAACGCCTGTCCGACTTCGCCCGCCTCGTAGCTTGTTCCATTGAATAGCGAGCCATTGTTCAGTCCCATGGCGTCTGCACCAGTTCCGTTCGCGGACCACCAACTTACTAGTCCACTTGGGGCTGCAACGGCTGCGAGCAGTGCCCTCGCTTCCAATTGCTCCATTCGAAGCGAACGTTTGTTGCGGATCTGCGGGCGTGATACAGACCCAATCGCTTCTGAGCGGTTTCGTCGATTACGATTTTTCATTTGCATCTTTCTGAGCGTTTTTGAAAGTAAGGTCATGATTGTGTTCGCTTGTCTTGCGAGTGAATGAACCTTTTGTCTTCGCTCCCCTCGCCCCATTGGGGAGAGGGGCTGGGGGTGAGGGGGTTTGCACTATGTGTTGATTGACTCTTTGCAAATAAATTCAATGCCTTGGTTCGCTTCACTTTATTAAACACCTCACTGCACCGGAGCAGTGCAATCTATGCTTCAACCCCTCACCCCCCGGCCCCCTCTCCCCAAAGGGGCGAGGGGGAGAATATCGCATTGCTTCGCATCGCAGCGCATTGCGTCGCAGCAGCGTTGTTCGGGCCTTGTGCCCGATCAACGCAATAGCTTTGGTGCACTAACGGGTCTGGAAAGGTCAGTCGCAACTAGGCTAATCAAATCTTCCAGGTTGACATCTTCGACCTCGGAGTTGTTGTGTGCACCGCGATCAGTCGATTTGCTAGCCACGACGATTGTTCTGCTACCATTGCCAACCAAAGCTTTGGGATGTTCAAACGCAAGTCCTAAGGCACTCATGAAATCGTCCGTAGCGCGAACCTTCGTTTGAACTTGTTGCAACGTAACAGATCCACTGTTGGAGGCTGTTCCGCTGAACAAAGGCAAAGGAGCTGCTCCGACAAGCGGCGATTGCAAATCTGCTGCTTTCCCCATCGCGCCGAATGCCGCTGGTGGTGGATCTGCGATGCCTTGTGGATTGGTATTACCAGCCGCAAGAGCCCAGCTGGAATTAGCTGACTTGCTGCCCCATGTTAGTCCAGCGGCATTGTCGTATTGATAGACTTTGGCCGTGCCACTATCGACGATCCAAATAGCGGATGGGTTGGAGGGATCCAGCGTGATTCCAGTCGGACTTGTGGCACCGGATGTGGAGATCGTCCAGCTCCCTACATAGGTGCCACCGATGGTGTACTTGAACACTTTGTCCTTTGAGCTGTCGTTGACCACCCATAGGTAGTTGCCATCGGTGACGATGTCTTTGGGTGATGTGTTGCCGCTGTTCAAGCTGAAGCTGCTTGTCGCGAGAGGACTGCCATTGGTCAGCGCCGCGGCGTTGGCATAGCGATAGACTTTATCGGTATTGTTGTCGACCAACCAAACATCAAGGCCGTTCGTAGCGATCCCTTCGAGTTGAGCCGTGGATTGAAGTCCACCCGCCGCCCAAGAGCCTTGCAATGCGCCTTCGGTGTTGTAAACGTAGACACTTTTATTGGCATCAACGACCCACACAGTTGTTCCTGAAGTAGTGCTTGCAGCTCCACGCGGAGCAGTGTTACCACCTGCCAAAGCATAGTTTTCGACAGAGCCACCTTTCTCACCGTATTCATAAGTCCGATCGGTGGACGCATCGTTGACGACATAGAACTTGGTGAAGGGATCGTTATCGATGATGGACGCAGTGCCTTGTCCAACTGCAATCGTCGCACCAACAGCATTCGATAGGTTGACTGTAAATGTCTCCGTCAGCTCCGTTGTTGTGTCGTCGATCGTCTGAATCAGAATCGACTTGGAAGTTTCGCCAGGTGCGAAGTAGACGGTGCCGGATGTTACGGCCGAGTAGTCGCTGCCAGCGATCGCGGAGCCATCCGCTGTGGAATAGCTAACTGTAACTGGAATCGCGATTGCGTGGTCGAGCGTGACGACGAAGGCTTCTTGAGAAGCGGCGCCATAACGGGCGTATCTCGCTTGCATGTTATCTTTATCCTGAAACGCAATCAACAGGTTGCCGAATGCGTCCGAGGTTATGCCAACAGTGCCGTAGGGGCGACCTTGAAAGCCCTCCAGGAAAGGGGTCTGAGCTACTTTGCTATCAAACGCTCCATTCGTCGAATTGTAGCGATAAACCGCTCCGTCGCCCTGACTGCTGACATAGAGAAAGCCGTCAGCGCGGAAGAGTAGACCATTTGGCCCGGTTAGACCACCTGACCCTGGTGCGATGAAAGTATCAATATAAGCACCGGTGACAGGATTGTACCGAATAACTGAATTCGTGCCCCAGCTGCACACGTACAGATTTCCATCCGGGCCGATGGTTAGCCCTTTGGCGCTGTTCAAACCACCACTGCCTTGTGGGACGAATACTGCCCCAGTATGTCCAGGAGCAGGCAGCGGTGCGCCAGGTATAAACCCATTCGGTCCCTGGTATCGTGTGACATTCGAGCCGCCAGAGTTACCTACATAGAGATTGCCGGCTGTGTCAAATGCCAAGCCAATCGGATTCTGCAACCCAGATGAAGCAGATACGAACTCGTCTATGACACGCGTCGTCATGTTATAACGCAACACATTGTTGGAAAAGCTGCCACCCACATAGAGATTCCCGTCCGGGCCAAAAGTTAATCCAAATGGTGCATGTAGGCCAAAACTGCCACTCGGGATTACCTGGCCTATGTAAGCGCCTGTTTTGCCATCATACTTCTGAACATCGTTTGTAAATCTTCCTGAGATGTATAGATTACCGTCAGGCCCGAACGCGGCAGCCTTACCTCCACCCAATTGACTTTGCATTGACACGAAGTCGTCAAAGTAACGAATCTTTGCGTCCCCTTCCGTAGCAGATGAGTTGCTGATTGAGATTGCGGCATCATCGTTTAAAATCGTCGCTACTCCCATGATCGCGGTGCCGCCAGTAGGAGTGACAATCAATCGGAATGATTCGTCTGCCTCACCGGAACTGTCGCCGTTGACCATCACTTGCACTACCTTTGTCGCTTCGTCAGCTGCGAATGTGACTGTCCCCGATGAGGCGACATAATCTGATCCTGCAATTGCCGAGTCATCGGCGGTTGTATATGAAACCGTAAGTGGGCCGCTAAGACTTCCGCTGCGTTGAATCGTAAAGTTAACTGGCGTTGTTACTCCGGTCGAGCCCTCAATTGCCGATTGACCATTGACAGCGATAGGACTCAGCAACTTGCCCTCGTTGCCAGCCTTGAAGATTCCTAATACTTCATTAGGTGTCAACGCCCTGTTGTACACAGACAGTTCGTCGATCAGACCGTTGAATGGATTATTTGTTGCAGTTCCAGGATAGCCCCCGGTGTTGCCGATCCCAATTCCAGGGTTACTTGCAGGTTGCAGATCCCCATATGGTCTAATGTCTGTCGTCGATTGCCCAGCTAGTTTTCCATTTAAGTATAGGCTCATCAAACCCGTCGCATCATCGAGTGTTCCGGCAACGTGAGTGAGTTGACCGGGAGTGATGTATGCTACGATTGCCGATCCATTCCCGTTCGCAGATGTTGGCGAAACAATGAAGGACAGCGACCCGCTAGGATCGGTAGTGAGAGAATACGAATTGTTTGTCTCATCGCCTCGAAAGAGTATGTATCCGCGACTGCTGCCAAAAGAATTGACCTTGATCCAACCTTCAATAGTAAGCGATCCTGTCAGCTTCAGACTAGCCGAGTCCGCGACTTGTGCTCGATCATTCACGCCGTCGAACTTGAACGCTTGTCCGACTTCACCTGCAGCGTAGGTTGCTCCGTTGTAGAGCGTGGCGTTGTTCAGCCCCATGACGTCTGCACCGTTTCCATTTGCCTGCCACCAACTTACTAGTCCTGCCGGAGCAGCAACGGCTGCGAGCAATGCTCTCGCTTCCAATTGCTCCATTCGAAGATGTCGTTCATTGTTGGTCTGCGGGCGTGTTGCAGACCGAGGCAATTGTTTGCGTAAACGTTTCATGGATTGTTCCTGTTCCTCGGTCTGCGTTAAACTTGGAGCCATCCCTCCAACGCGCAGACCGTGCGTCGGAGAATTGGAGAGGTCGGTGAGGAATTTACTTGGCCGTAGGGCCTCACCGGCCGTTTTTATATTTGTTTCAAAAATGCGTTCGTCCCAAGATAGATCTCGGCCTTCTCCCAACACTTTGCGAGTGTCGGCAAGCGAGCTCGTTATCGTGCTCAACAAATCGTTGCTCCGATCATGCGGGCCGATTCGATCCACTAACTTTTGCAATCGATCGCGCGATTGTGTCAGCATCGACATGCCTTCGGTTGCTTGACCTTGGGCGACTACAATGGCACCGAGGCTCTGCTGAGTAGCCGCCATTCCTACTTCGTACTCGAGCATGTCGGGATACTCCAATTGGAGTTGTTCCCACAATCGTAGCGCCGAGTCGCAGGTCTCATGCGCCATGACTAACTCATCGAGTTCCTTGAGAGTGTGCGCAAACTTGGTCAGCGAACTCGCTAGATGGGATTTGACCTCGGGGGATTCTGGATGCCGTTTGGCAAAAGCTCTCAAGATGCGTATCGACTCTTCACAATGCTCCCGGGCATCGGATAAGCGTGGAGAGAGTTTTTCTAAGGTGTCGGCCAGTGACTGATGGCTTTGTGCCCATTGCTTATGAGCTTTCTTGGAATCGGGTTGCTCTTTGGCGAGATGTTCCAGCAAGCCAATCGCTTGTTCATGAAACGGGATGGCTTGTTCGGCTTGATCCCATGCAAAGCGGTTGGCGAGGTTCTGATAGCCCAAGCTCAAATACTCTCGGTAGAGCGGTTGGTCCGGGAATCGATCGACTAACTCTTGCCAGATCTCGATCGCTCGCTCAAGCAGTTCACGGCCTTCCATTTCCTGCGTGCCGACTCCTACATTGGTATAGCTTTGAGCCAGCTCTAAATGCAGCAAGTCGTTATCAGGATGCTCCGAGGCTAGTTGTTGACGCAATGCCAATGCATGTTGCTCGTATTCGAGCGATTCGCTACTGGCACCGCGAATTCGGTAGTGATCTGCTAGGTTGACGAGGACCTTGGCAAGGCTTTGGCGATACGCAATCTTTGCTGCATTATCGGCGGACAATTGATCGAAGAGCTTGGCGGACTCTTCGAAGGAGGCGAGTGATTCATCGAATCTGCCTAAATCTCGTTTCACACTGCCGAGCTGATTCAATGTTTCTGCGCGAGCTGCTCTGGATTGCTCATCGGTAGGCGAGATCTTGTGAAGCTGATCGTAATAGGGTAACGCCGCTTCGAGTAATTTGCGTCGCAATTGACGAAAGCTCGGATGGTCCAATTGCTCGTCTTGTGTGACGCGGAGCAAGTACGTATCAACGGCTTCCTTAGCGATTCTATAACGAAGATCGATTTGCTTCTTTGCGATTTCCGTTTCGCCCTTAGCGATTTCCGCCTGATCCTTAGCAATTTCCGCCTGAAAGAGAGCATTACGTGCTTGCTTGGCTTGCCAGACACTCACAGCAGTACCGATGATCAAGGCCGCAGCCACCAGCGCTGCCGCAGACAGCGATGCTCGATTCCGGCTGGCCAACTTGCGGAAACGGTACAGTGTCGATGGCGGGCAAGCGAGTACCGGGGCTCCCTGCAAATAGTGACCGATATCTGCAGCTAGGTCGCTTGCTGACTCGTAACGCCGATCGCAATCCTTTTCCATCGCCTTCATCACGATCCAATCAAGTTCGCCCCGAACCATTTTGACGAGCTTGTTGGCTTCCGTCCGACGACTAGCTGCGACCGTTCCAAGATTTTACAAACCGCACAAACGTTGGCTCGGCTTGAGTGGCTCCTCTTGGCGTATCAATCGCAGCATCTCATCAAAAGCTAGTGCCCGCAATCGTTCCCGATCGAACGGCGCAGCACCGCTAATGAGCTCATAGAGCAACACTCCCAGGGAATAAACATCGCTCCGGGTGTCAACATCCAAAGGGTTGAGAGTTGCTTGCTCGGGACTCATGTATTCCGGCGTGCCTATTAATTGGCCCAGTTCAGTAAACGGGGTTTTGTCTGTTACCCCTGGCCCGATTGCTTTCGCAATGCCGAAGTCGATTACCTTGGGAATCTGACGGTCGTCTGTCTGGGAAACCAATACATTAGATGGTTTGATATCGCGATGGATAATCCCTTTTTGATGTGCTTGCTGAACGGCCTGACAGACCTGGACGAACAATCGCAGTCGCTGCTCAATGCTGCAACGATGCTCGTCGCAATGGCGAGTTATGGTCAAGCCATCGATCCACTCCATGACGAAGTATGGCCTACCAGTGTTGGTGATACCTGCGTCGAGGACTCTGGCGATGTTGGGATGATCTAGAACAGTTAGGATCTGTCGTTCGGCGGTGAATCGAGCGATTACTTGCTGACTATCCATCCCTGGTTTGATAATCTTGATGGCAACATGACGTCGAACGGGTTCCACTTGCTCTGCGAGGTAGACAATTCCCATTCCGCCCCGTCCGATTTCCCTCACTAGGGTATATGGGCCGATGTGAGTTCCTGGACTTTCCAATTCAAACACATGTAGCGTTGTAACCCCGGCGCCAGCTGGAGTTTCTAAGAAATCATTTGCCTCCGGGTAGGCTTGAACCAACTGCTCGATTCGATCGCGGAGCCGCAAATCACCAGCACAGACCCGATCTAGATAAGCGGCAGACTCTACTACTGACACGCAACGAAGCACCTCGAAGAAAATTTCGTCAATGGGGATGCGAGGCTGTGTCATACTTCAGGAATCCTTTTTCGTGTCTGAAAGACAGTGCGAGAATCGTGGGTCCGATTGCTTCAGAATCCGAAAGTTTTTTTCGAAAAATCATTCTGGGGTTGGACGGTTGATCCTACCGACACAGTAATAGCAGCTGCAAGGAACGGATTTCCGACAAGACAAATCCTTCAAAACACTTAAGTTTTGTGATATTTTTCCTGGAGGGAACAAAAAAGGGCGGCCTTAGCGTATGTCCATTGACGGTCGGCAGTGGATCGAGAGATACCGAGACTGTCAGCTGCCTCTTGTTGACTCATGCCTGCAAAGTATCGCAGCTTAACTAGTTCTGCGGCTGCGGGGCTCTCTTGGGCCAGATCTGACAGCGCCTCATGCACTGCGAGGACTTCGTCAGGCTTAAAAATCGTGACGTTTGCAGCAACATCTAGTTCGACTCGAACTCGATCTCCACCGCTCTTCGGCCCGCGCTTTTTTCGAGCATATTCAACCAATATCCGTCTCATTGCCTCAGCTGCAGCCCCAAAAAAATGGCCGCGGCCATTCCACGACTGTTGCTCGTCACCGACTATCAAGCGGACATACGCTTCATGAACAAGAGCTGTAGCCTGCAGAGTTTGGCCGGGCTTTTCTTGAGACAATTTCGTAGCCGCCAGCTTCCGCAACTCATCATAAACCAATGGTAGAAGTTGCTCAGCTGCCGACGGATCGCCCGATTCGATTTGCGATAGTATGCGGGTGACGTCAGACATAGGGCGTGGACTCATAAATTGGAAGCTTAACCGGACCTAGTGTAACTGCACACGCACAAATTTGCCCCAGGTCAACCAGATTTTTTTGCCTAGGTGATCTTCA
>JANLUJ010000451.1:0-4727 GCA_031363425.1 Pirellula sp. | reverse complement strand
ACATGCACGGCGCCAATTAGATCTACGTAAGCTCCTTTGAATTCCCCCTCGTCGAAAGAGTAACGCGCAATCGCCACTTGCAGCGATTCAGGCTCACCGGCGTCGGACTTTTTGATTCGCAAGAAACTGGCTCGGTCCGTCTTTTTTGTAGTGTCGCCAACATCGGATGATGTTGGATTTGCCAAGGGCAATTTCTCCTTCCCCAAAGCCGAAAGCGGCAAATCGAGCACACATGCAGCCGTTGCCAGGACCGCTAGCTTCCAAAATCTATCCATTCTCATATGCTCACAACCGATTCATGGTGAAATGAGAGCTATTTAAACTCATGGCGTTGCGGCTCCGTTAGCCGCGCCCAAAGAACAACTCAAAAAGCCAACCGATCAAAATATAACCGAAATCCATAAATCAGGCGGAAAGTGCCAATATTACTATTGTCTTTTTTGACGGCGCGTCAATAATTGACAACATGGTTGAATTAACGCGCAAACAACGAGAAATGGAACGTCGATCCTTGGAGATTCTCCGAGTTGCGAGGCCCATTCTAATTGCAGAAGGGTTTCAAGGTCTGAGCATGGATCGCGTTGCCTCGCAAATGGAATACGCCAAGGGGACCATTTACAATCACTTCCCAAACAAAGAAGAAATCGTTCTGGCCTTAGCTGTCGAATCGATGGAACTGCGGCGGAATCTCTTCGAACAATCGGGCTGTGTTGCAGGACCTGCACGAATACGGATGATGGCTTTAGGCGCAGCTTGCGAATTTTTCACCAAACACTGCACAGATGATTTTTTGGTCGAGCAGTGCATCCGAAAGCAAAGCATTTGGGATAAATCCTCGGAACAACGCCAAAATTTGATCCGCCAATGCGAAGGACAATGCATGGGAATCGTAGCGGGAATTGTTCGCGATGCTATCACGTGCGGTGAATTGGTTATTCCTCCAAGCTTGACGCCTGAGGAGCTCGTTTTCGGATTTTGGGCCATCAACTACGGCAGTCAAATCCTTACCTATTCCAGTCCATCCTTGCCAGCGATCGGGATCAACGATCCGTTCAATGCAATACGAGTTCATTGCTGCACGCTCCTGAACGGCTTTGCTTGGCAACCAACTATGATGCTTCCGGAATACCTGGAAACCATGTCGAATCTGAACGAAATACTTCAACCCAAATTTTGGTCCCTAAAAAACCAACAGAATTCCATCAACTAACCCTCAATCTCCAATTGGCCGCCCTTGCGGCCTTTTTAAGCAACCAAAATTGACGCCACGTCAATACATGACGGCGTGACAAATCCATATGAGGCAACCTATCGTGAAATTCCCCAAACGAAGAATTCTGTTGGCGGCAACCCTAGTCGCAATCACATCGATTGGAGCGGCATTTGCCTATCACAAACTCCAATCGGAACCAACTCAAATTGCGTCGCAATCCGACGAATCCGTTGTTCCGCCTTTGAATCCGAACGGTTCGGAGATGGTGGTTCGGGCTTTTACTATCGAGACTCGTTGGGGAGCATCCGCTGCTAAGCATGCATTTACCGGGACCATGCAACCTCGTCATCAAGCGTCGATTGGGTTTCGCGTCTCCGGCAAAATATCGGAACGATTGGTTGATGCAGGGCAACGCGTTAAGAAGGGGGACGTCTTGTTTCGGTTGGACCCTGAGGATATCGAGTTGCAATTGCGAGTAGCTGAAGCCGACCAAATATCAGCGATATCGCTTTTGAAACAAACAACCGCAGAAGAAGCTCGGCTCTTGCAGCTTCGCGCTTCTGGTTCGGTAAGTCAATCGGACTATGAGCTCGGACTTGCCAATCGCGATGTTTCGAAAGCGCGTTTGGATGCATCCAGTCGTCGGCTTGCACTTGCAACCAACCAACGGACATACTGCGATTTAGTCGCCGACACGGATGGCCTCGTCACCTCCATTCAAGCAGAAGCAGGTCAAGTCGTCAACATTGGCCAAGCGGTAGTGCAGTTGATGCAGACAGAAGAACTGGAAGCGGTCGTCAGTTTGCCCGAGAGCCTTGTTTCGAATGTCAAGGATTTGCGAGCGACTGCAAGCTTTTGGTCTAGGCCAGGTTTGGAATTGCAATCCGAATTGCGAGAACTTTCGCCTATCGCCGATCCGATATCTCGAACGTACGATGCAAGGTTTAAGTTAATGGAGTCCGCCTCTGACTTGGCCATCGGAATGACCGTCTCCATCCTTCTCCGCAATTCATTGGAAGAAGGTCTTTGTATACCGATTACATCGATTGCAAGCCGCAATGATTCGCCTGTTGTATGGCGCATTGATCCAACATCGGGTCGCGTCGAAACCGTACCCGTCGAAATAATTCAATACAGAAATGAAACAGCGATTGTGCGAGGGGCATTCCGTTCGGGAGATCGAATCGTTAGCGCAGGTGTGCAACGCGTTGACGAATACTCTCGCGTTCGAATCTGGGGATCCAAGTAGCGCGGCAAACTAATAACACCGCACTCAGTTGCATGAAACAAAAGGTTTAACCATGTACACGCAAAACCCTCAAATGCCTCAACCTATACGCGACAACCACCTTTTCAATCTTTCGCGGTGGGCGGTCACGCATTCGGCCTTTGTCACCTTCTTGATCCTTGCGTGTAGCCTTGCGGGATTGCAAGCTTATTTCCAAATGGGACGAGCCGAGGACCCTTCGTTCACGATCAAGACCGGGATTGTTTCAGCCGCCTGGCCGGGTGCCACTTCTGAAGAGATGCAAGAGCAAGTTGCAGATATCGTGGAAGTGAAACTGCGACAGACTCCTTATTTGGATTATCTGTCAACGTATTGCCTACCCGATCGAATGCTTACGTTGGTTCAGCTCAAAGACTCGGTTCCAACTCACCTCGTTCCTGATATCTGGTATCAGGTTCGAAAAAAACTGGGAGACATAAAAGACAATCTTCCGCAGGGTGTGATTGGACCAGAAGTCAACGATGAGTACGGCGATGTTTATTCGGCACTATATGCTTTCCGCGGCGAAGACTATACACCCGCCGAATTGAAGCGAATGTGTGAATCCGCCCGAAAGAGACTGTTGCGATTAGCCGATATTGAAAAAGTCGATATTATTGGGGATCAGTCTGAACGGATCTACATAGAGTTTTCGCATCAAAAACTCGCAACCTTGGGGATCTCACCGCAACAAATCTTTGAAAGCGTCCAAAAACAAAACGCTTTGGTGCGAGCAGGTAGCATCGATACCCAATCGGAGAGGATACACGTGCGTGTATCGCGAGATTTCGACGGTATCGACCAAATCCAAGCTGTACCAGTGCAAGCCAATGGACGTGTCTTTCGGCTCGATGATATCGCCATTGTACGGCGAGGCTATGAGGATCCAGCGTCGTACTTGGTTCGATACAATGGCCAGCCCGCCGTAGTGTTAGGCGTCGTCATGAACAAGGGCGGAAACGTATTGCAACTCGGGAAATCACTAGAAAGCGAACTAGAAATCATTCGCGAGCAAGTCCCGGCAGGCGTAGTCATAGGGAACATTGCGTTCCAACCGAATGTGGTCAATGAATCCGTCGGAGAATTCATTCGCTCGTTCGTCGAAGCCCTTATTATCGTGTTAATTGTTAGCTTCTTGAGCTTGGGCATTCGAACGGGCATCGTCGTCGCATTGAGTGTCCCCTTGGTGCTTTCTATTTCGCTCGTAGTGATGAACGCAATTGGCATGAATCTAGACCGCATCTCGCTGGGGGCTCTGATCCTTGCGTTGGGGCTGTTGGTTGACGACGCGATCATCGCAGTTGAAATGATGGCCGTCAAAATGGAAGAAGGCTTCGGACGAGTCGATGCAGCGGCATTTGCATGGACTTCGACCGCCTTCCCCATGCTTTCAGGCACTCTCATCACCGTGGTTGGCTTCTTACCGGTCGGATTTGCTCGCTCTTCTTCAGGTGAATACGCGGGAGGAATATTCTGGGTCGTAGGCATCACACTCATTGCATCATGGTTTGTAGCCGTTTTTTTTACGCCGCATCTCGGAGTCATTTTGCTCCCAAATTTTCACAAGAAAAAGGGGGAGGAACATCACGCTCCGTTTCAGTCCGCATTCCATCGAACACTTAGGTCTATCGTGCGCATGTGTGTTCGGCGTCCCACCTATGTGGTAGCCGTAACATTGGTTATGTTTGTCGGCGCGCTATTCGGTTTCACTAAGCTTCAACAGCAATTTTTCCCTCTTTCGTCGCGAGCAGAACTGGTTGTCGACGTTCGTATGAATGAAGGCTCCTCGATCGAGGCAACAAATCGAATGATGTTGCAGGTCGAGGAATTGGTGCGACCATATCGGACTGCCTTGAACGGTGAAAAAGCACCCTTGGTCGAGCATTATACGAGTTATGTGGGCGCCGGTTCCGCCAGGTTCTTTCTTGCCCTCAATCCCGATTTACCCAACCCGAGCTTTGCTAAACTTGTCATTCAGACCACTGGAGTACCGGCGCGCGAAGCGTTGAGAGCCGAGTTGAAAAACCGATTCGAGCGAGATCCATCTTTTTCGGACGCGTCGCTTCGAGTAATGCGATTGGACTTTGGGCCTCCTGTAGGTTTCCCTGTCCAGTTTCGCGTCTTAGGCCCTGACGGAAAGGTTGTGCGCCGAATTGCAAGCGATGTTCGAGAAGTGATGCGAGCGGATCCTGCAGCTTTGGATGTCAATCTCGAATGGGATGAGCCGGCCAAGACCATCCAAGTCGA
>JANLUJ010001393.1:0-5468 GCA_031363425.1 Pirellula sp. | reverse complement strand
CAGTATTTTGCCTGCGCCAATTGCAAAGTGAGTGCCATTGGGCGCTAGCCACGAGTAATAAAATCGTTGCGCAAATGGATATCGGGATACCGGCGGCTAGCGCCTCGCAGCCCACATCATGTGATTCAATTGGCTAAAAATTGGCGAGCGGCTAGCTGCGTTCTTGCGAAGAATAAAACAGCTGAGGCTCGGTCTCACGTAGGATTTCCATAATATCGCGTCGTATTTCGGGTGACAGATGCGCATATTCTTTTGACTTATCACGCCCTTCTAAAATCGCGATCAATCGGGGAATAACTTCCGACAAAACCTCGTTGGGTAGTCCGCTAAAAGCGTCCGAGTCAATCAAGTAACTACAAGGGTATTTGAACAGTCGTGTCTTGAGGTCAAAGTCGCGAAGCGATCTACCTTTGGAGTCTTTTTTACCGCGAGCAGCAAATTCCTCCGCAAATTGGGTTGAGCCAGATACGGTGTCCGTCAAACGAAACTCATCGCACATCAGCAAGTACTTTAAGACGCGATCGGCCGAGGCTGTGATGCGCCGCTTGGCACTGTCGCTGAGATAATCTTTAGGGCGGGTTAGAATGTCGTTCATCTGGTGGGACTGGTAAATTGCTTGCCGGGTCTCATAATTGGCAGCCGCAATTGCATTGTGCATCTGAGTTTGGTGCTCTAAAACCATGAGAGCTACGATGTCGCTATGGTGACTTAGGTACGATTCGCTTCGGAAGCGACGCGTTAAATCCACTTCGTTTGCACCTGCGTCGCGATCGAAATCGCTTTCTCCGCCCTTGCTCAACGTGTTCCCCATATGTCGCATGGAGCCATGTTGGCCAGTTACGTACCAGCCACCCCACCGGTCTTTGATGTCGCTGGTATGATCCGTTGTAAAGGTTTTGCTGCCTAGTTTCGGCTGGCCCGCAACATCGGTAAACACACTGCGAACCAAATAACCTGGTACGTTTTGAGTTCGGTTGGATGCATGGCAGGACAGGCAAACTCCCCTATCGCGTACGATCTTGGGCTTGCCGTCGTCTAGCTGCTCAAGCGTATAGAACGTCGCCCCTTGCTTGGCATCCGTTGCGGCAAATTCCAATACATCTCCTTGCTGACAGAAACCGACGTAAACTTCGTCGTTGAAGTAAAGGGATCGAGGTCTACGGGGTGAAATTTTTTGCAATTGCAAACTTGTCTTAGAAAACACAAGCGTCTGCGAACTGACAGGGACATCGAGCGCTTTCAACACCGATTTCAAATAGCCGAAAGTCTTGTCGTAGTCGAGCTTCTTGTCGCCCGATTCTAACTTCGAAGCAAGTTCCGATACGGGATCATGGACATCCGCATTCAAATAATCGATGGGGGGCCGTTCAAAGCTATCTTGCTGGGCCGACAATCGCAGGCCAACTAAAACCATTCCGAAGGTAGCCAAAGCTGTTAAGGCTAATTTGCGACACCGCATGGTCGATATCTCCTTAGTTCATTCGTCGTTCGTAGCCGTCGCTGCAGGCGTTGACTCGGATGCTGGCAGCATCCGCCACGATTTTTTTGTTCGGATGCTGGCAGCATCCGCCACGTTGCGATGCAAGATTGCCCGACAGCCGAATCTAGGCTAAAATCAATTACTACATCTTAAGGTATATGTTTATATCTGCACGTCAAGGTGTACTATTTAGTCTTTTTTTCGTTTTTGCGGTATTTCATGCTTTCCAAGACTGCCGAGTATGCATTGCGAGCGGTTGCCTGCATGGGCAGCCAGACGGGAACTCCCGTTTCGGCCGATCATTTGGCGGAACAGACAAAGGTTCCGAGGCGGTATCTAGCCAGGGTTTTGCAGGATTTGGCTGGTGCAGGACTCGTTAGATCTCGCCCAGGGCCGGGCGGTGGATACGAGCTCTGCAAGTCCACAGTCAAAATATCCATTTTGGATGTCGTTAACACGGTTGCTCCGATTGAACGAATTCGTACTTGTCCGCTTGGCCTGAAATCGCACGTGACGCTTTGCCCTCTGCACGCCGAACTTGACAAAGCCTATGCGGCGACGGAAAAAGCTTTTGCCAGCGTGACCATCAAAGATCTGGTTGAGTCGGCTAGCTCGATCAAACCGCTGTGCGAGGTTCTGTCTCGAAAATGAATATCCAAGCGATACTATGATGCAGCGAATTTCCGGCTATCATCGAGACGAAGAGCAGCATTGGGTAGCCGAGTTAGCGTGCGGTCACAACCAACATGTGCGGCACGAACCGCCATGGATGCGTCGCGAATGGGTGACAACCGAACAAGGCCGCGAGTCAATGCTTGGATTCGAGCTCGAGTGCGTCAAATGCAATGAAGAAACGGCGGGCTAATACAAGCCCGCAGCGCAAGCAAGGGATCAAAAACGCAAACCCCTCGCTTGCGCGTCGGGCTTGTATTTCATTGGCAAATCGCCGTTGTCTGGACAATGGTGCGCAACTTCAAACCTCTCGTGTTTTCTGCACCGAAATCATCATCTTGAGAAGAAGTGTCATGACGACTAGGCCAGCAGCCCAGATGCCGGCTGTGATTTTCCATTCCGTTAGGCTTGGTGTGTACTCGACGATCTCATGAAGAGTGCTAGGAATAAAACCTGGGATAATTAGCCCCATTCCCTTTTCTATCCAAATGCCAACGATGCAACACAGGCACGCTAGGATCCGAGCGGAACTGCGTTCCAATGCGGACCGCGTGAAGAAGAGCATTGTGCCCACCAAGTTGAGTGCGATGGCGGTCCAGATCCAAGGGACAAGTCCATACCGTCCGTGACTTCCAAAAAACAGATACTTGGCGGCAACCAAATGACTACCGCCGGTATAGAACATAGTGAATATCTCGCTGGCAAGCATAACCAGGTTAACTGTCATAGCCACACGGATGATTTGAATGAGCAAACGAGCCGGTCCGACGGAGGCGGTATATCCTGTCGTTATTCGGAGAACTCGCATCACGAGAATGATAAATGAAGGGCCACTAACGAACGCGGATGCCAAAAATCTCGGGGCGAGCAACGAGGTATTCCAGAACGGCCGTCCCCCAAGCCCGCAATACAGAAACGCTGTTACGGTGTGGATGCTAATAGCCCAAGCAATCGACAGAAGCACAAATGGAATGTACCAAACAGGATTTGGTTTGCGTCCCAAAAATCTCATGTACATTAGGTAGCCTACGATGTGTAGATTGATCAGGAGGTAACCGTTCAGTACGATTACGTCCCAGGTCAGCATCGACATTGGCCAGTTGAAGCGTCCGATGCCAGGCAGCATGTGCCAAAAACGGTCAGGGCGTCCAAGGTCAACTAAGACGCTTAACGTGCACATGATGATTGCGGAAATCGCGACAATTTCTCCAATGATGACGACTTTGTGCATTTCTTCGTCTTCGTACAAGTAAGCAGGAATGACCATCATTACGCCCCCCGCCGCCAAACCGACGCAGAACGTAAAGTTGGCAATGTACAATCCCCAGCTAACATGATCGGTCATGTTTGTAATGATCATCCCGTCTGCCACTTGAACAGCCCAAGCATTTGCACCGACGAGTGCGATTGCGGCCAAGCCGAACATCCATGCATAGTACTGCAGATTGCCGTTTGTGGCTTGGCCGAGCGCCCACCACAGAAACTTTGGGTAGTTTCTTACAGGGTGCGCACTCATCGATTCTGTTCTTGCATCAGCGGACATATTGAATTTGTTTCACGAATCGAAAAAGTAGAAAAAGCTTGGTTGCGTACCTAACTCTTCTTTCAAAACAAAAACTCGTTTATTCTTAATCACCCAGTTGATATCGGATTCTGGGTCATTGATGTTGCCGAACACGCGTGCACCAGTCGGGCAGGCCTCCAAGCATGCAGGCTGACGACCTTCGCGTGTGCGGTGCAAGCAGAAGTGACACTTCTCCATCGTTCCCTGTGGACGAATCCGATTCGAGAGGTAGCCTTGATTTGGATTGACCTCTTCAGCGCTCAGTTCGGGTTTCTCCCAGTTGAATCGCCTTGCATGATACGGACAAGCTGCTTCGCAATAGCGGCAGCCAATGCACCAGTTGTAGTCCACGACGACAATACCATCCTCCTCTTTCCATGTCGCCTCCACTGGGCAAACCGTTACGCATGGTGGATTGTCGCATTGCTGGCACTGCACAGGCATGTAGAACTTGTCATCTTGCGGAACGGTATGATCGAAGGTTGTCGAACCCTTGCCCAGATCGAGCGACCCTTTCGACATCTCCAGTACACGTATATACGATTGGTCGACTCCGCGATGGTGATTGTTTTCTTTGTTGCATGCCTCCATGCATTTGCCATTGCCATTGCATTTGCTCAAATTGATCGCGTACGCAAATTTGACGCCAGGTATGGGCCGCTGATCCGCGATCGAGACGTTTGCGCCGTAATGTTGCTTCGTTTCCTCCTCCAATCGCTTGAAGACAGCCGTTTTGTCTTCTTCGGTCAATTCCTTGTAATGCTGTTGCAGGAATTCACTTACCGAAACGTTCTCTGGGATGGTTGTTAATGGCCAAAGTGCCTTGCCAAAGGCAGCGAGTCCCAGCGTCACGGCAACTCCCTTAAGCGCCGTGCGCCTGGTCGATCCGTTGTTCAGGATCGGCAGAATAGGCAGCGAATTCTTTACTGGATCCGACGTTGCGTCACTGCTAGTCATGATGCACTTCTTTGTGACTTTCTAGAAATCGATCTCTTGGCTTGAAGGTTGGGTTCATCTTTGGAAACTTGGGTTGGTGCGGGGAATGACAATCAACACAATTGTTTCTAACTCTTGGGCCACGACTCAAATCCCAATAACCTGTCATGCCACCGTGGGCTCCGTGATCGTAGTCACGTCGCTGTGTTCCATGACATTGCGAACATAGAGAAATCACCTGTTGAAAATCCAATCGTGTACTATCTGCTAGATGGAGTGTGTCGTAGTCTTTTGGATTATGGCAGGCAAGGCAACCGAGGTTTCCGTGCGAGAACTCCATTCCCTTATGAAACTCATCAAGGTCTTTCGTTGCTCGATTTAAGATATTCGGTTCGCGCGTCGCATGGCAAGTTGAACAGGCAACATTCAACTTCTCGCCATGCATGCTTGTCAATCCAATATCTGTACGAGGGGGGCCATCCGGCTGAGTGATGGTGACCTCGTAATTTCCGCTCGGACCCGATTCAGTGGCTGCATGTTGGGGCATCTCGGTCAAGTTTGGAACCCTTGGCATGCCGACTTTTGGAAGATCCCGCGGCTGTTGCCAAAAAAATGTGACGCATAGCACGGCTGCACCAATGATGCAACTTGTTGTTATAGCTGTAGCAATAAGGCTCAATCCCGAACGACGAGCAGCCGCTTCCACTCGCAAATCTCGGCGCAAGTTGTTCTTGGTTGGATTGTCGCGAATCGCCGTCATTAATCCCTCTGCTTCTCCGATAAGGCGACCGGCAGGTTTAACCCTACCTAGCACGA
>JANLUJ010001388.1:0-16956 GCA_031363425.1 Pirellula sp. | reverse complement strand
GATACAAAGCGAACGGCTTGCTGCGATAGGGCAGATGGTTACAGGATTGGCGCACGAAAGTCGCAATGCTTTGCAGCGCTCAAGGGCATGTTTGGATATGTTGAGCCTCGATCTCGAATCCGCACCTGAACAACAGGACTTGGTTCGAAGATCTCGGTCTGCGCTGGTCGAGTTGCAAACGCTTTATGAAGAGGTTCGAAACTATGCGGCACCAATACAACTCGAACGTTCCTCCCAGAGTTTGCAAAACATGTGCAATGAGGCTTGGGGTAATCTAGCTGATCAGTGGCGATCCCTAATGGTTCATTTGGTATTCCGATGCCAACCAGTTCCGAACGTGCAGTGCGATAGACATCGAATTGTCCAAGTTATTCGCAATATCTTTGAAAACTCTTTGTCGGTTGCGCCCAATGACAGTAGTATTTTTGTCGATTGCCTACAAATTCAAGGTGAAGAAGGCACTCGCGTTCAAGTGCGCATCACGGATCAAGGGCCAGGATTGGATGAGGAACAACAGTCGAGAGTTTTTGAACCGTTCTTCACTACGAAGTCCAAGGGTACTGGATTGGGTATGGCAATTAGCCAGCGGATCGTCGAAGCACACGGTGGACTGCTTTTCGTAGAGGATCCGAAACAAAACGACAACGATACCGGCGCTGTATTCGTATTGGAATTGCCGATTCAGGAGTTCGTATAGGCAGCACGTCGCTAAGTAGCATGTCCCCTAAACCGTCAATCGTATCGGCGTAGGAAACTCCAGCACAAACTTCGTGCCGCGTCCTACTTCGCTTTGTACTGCAATTCGACCGCCGTGAGCTTCGATGATCTTTCGGGCAGTCGGCAATCCAAGTCCCGAGCCACCATGTTTCGTCGAATAAAATGGCTCGAACATTCGCATGGCCGTGATCTCATCCATTCCACACCCTGTGTCAATCATATCCATCGCCACGCCACCCGGAACAGTGTATGTCCGTACCAATAATTCTCCGCCATCGGGCATGGCCTCGAGTGCATTCTTGACAAGATTCAGCAGAGCGGCCTGCAGAGAATCGCTGTGCAATTTAATGTTGGGTAAATTAGGGTCGAGGTATTTTTGAAGTCGAATCAGTGACCGATCCGCTTGTGCTTGATACAAAAGCAGTACCGATTCAATTTGGTCGTTGAGCGAACCTGGGGTCATTTCCAGATCTCGCATTCTGGCATACCGCAAGAAATCGCGAAGGAGGTTTTCCAATCGATCACACTGTTGCCGAATCATATCGACCTTGGCCGTCGCCCTTCGTTGACCCGGCCATTGGCTTTCTTCCAACTCTTCGCAGAGTAGATCCGCGTTCATGTGAATCACAGACAACGGATTTTTGATTTCATGTGCCAACGAACCAGCCAGCTCTGCCAACTCGTTGTATTGACGGCGTAATTCGTCAATGGTTTCTTCGGCGTCGTTGGCTCGGAACTCGCCCATTGTCATGCAGTTCTAGTGGAGGATTCCAGTGGTAGGCAAGCTGCAAGACGCCTTGCAAGTCTTGGCTGAATTGTACACGCATCTAGCTTTTCTAAAACCGCATTCTGCCGCGACGCCGAGTTCTCGCTTACGCTTCGGATTGAGAAGAATCCATTCTAGTGCTTCATCCAACTTAGGAATTGGGGTTCGGTTATGGGAGAGCGAGGCTCCTGCCGAGTTTTTTCAATATGGCTCAGCAGGAGCTTCGCCCTCCCAAACCAAAAATCTAATCTGGACGTTCCACTAGTATCTTTTTTAGCTTTGACGAGCATAAGAATGGATCCCAAACTACAATTCGATGCATCCTCAAGTAACTACATCTCGAAATTTCGCGTTGAAGACCCCCCGAAATGAAGAATATTGCAATTTGTCGGAGTTTGGCCCTTGCGTTTGGATTCCTTGTTTTTTGTAACTTTTCCATTGGTCAACAGACCGCTGGGACAAAGCCAGAGACAGGAATCCTAGATCATAAGAGCGATTTGATCGCTTTACAAAATGCGAGTGTTGTTCCTGAACCGGGCAAGGTTCTCGAAAAATGCACCTTAGTCATTCGCGACGGAAAAATCGTTGAGATCGGTGTCAACGTAACCCCTCCGCCAGACGCCCAAATCGTCGATATGTCCGGTAAGACGATTTACGCAGGGTTTGTCGATGCCGGGATAGAAATCGAAGTCCCCGCATTGGATGCAGCCAAAGGCACTCCGCATTGGAACTCCGAGATAGCACCGGAGCGTTCTATCGCAGGAGTAACTACAACCAACGATGCCATCATGTCCAAACTACGAAAAGCTGGCATCACCGCAGCGCTGGTCGCGCCCCGAGATGGCATCATCAAGGGAACGAGCGCCGTACTGCTAACCAGCAACCAACCTGCCATCGACGCACTTCTAAAAAGCGATGTCGCCATGCATGTGCGTTTAACCGTCACCCGAAGAGGACGCGATTCCTATCCCAGCAGTCCAATGGGTGCAGTTGCGCTTGCGCGTCAAACATTTCTCGACGCTCAGTGGCATACACATGCATGGCAAACTTATCGCGCTCAAATCGGAGTCAAAAAACCAGAAGCGAATTCCGCGCTTGAAGCCTTAAGTCAGCACGTGCAATCGGGCAAACTAGTCATGTTCGATGCACTCAACGAACAGTATGCACTCCGGGCGGATTCCTTTGGCAAGGAGTTCGGCCTGAACGTGGTGCTCAAAGGCTCAGGTCAAGAATACCAATTGCTTGATAAGATCGCGAAACTGAATCGAACGATTGTAGTGCCGGTCAATTTCCCCAAACCACCTAACGTTTCAACCGCCGATGTTGCGCTCGATACGGAATTAGAGGAGTTAACACATTGGGAGCTTGCACCAGAAAACCCTGGCCGACTTGCCAGTGCCGGAGTCAAAATGGTGCTTACCTCGAGCGGACTAAGCGATCCTAGCGAACTAGTACCCCAAATACGCAAAGCGGTCGCCAGAGGTCTCGACAAGATTGTGGCCATGCAATCGATTACAACCACACCTGCATCGCTGCTTGGCGTTGAAAATGAGTGTGGATCAATCAAACCCGGGTCATGGGCGAACTTGGTCGTAACCAATGGAGATCTTTGGGATGAGAAAACGAAGATCGAGGAAGTATGGGTTCGCGGAGAACGTCCTGCGTCGGCCCACAAAGTGGAAACGTTAATCGATGGTACTTGGCAAATAACAATGGGCTCGAGCACCAGCAGTATTGAAGGTTTGCCAACCCAACTTTTCCTTAAGATTGCTGATTCTACCAAGAAAATTTCTGCCAGTCTCTCATTGAACGAGACGCCCAAAGTTGACCCGGCACAATCCAAGGTGGCCGAAAAGGAATCGCCGGCCGATCCCAACGCCGTCAAGGCCGCGGAGCCCACCAAGGAGCCAATCAAAAATGACATAGTGGCAAGTACCGAAACTCAAATCAAACCCGATGATGTAGCCGAAAAGCCCGAGTCAAATGCAGACCCAAAAAAGAGCGACGACAGGAAAAAAATAGAGCCAAAGGGAACCAGCAAGTTAAAGACACCACGCTGGGAAGACAGGACGTTGACTGCCAGCTTCCCGATCCCCTCGCTGGTAGAGGGACAAAAGGGATCTGGGTTCCTTTCGCTTGCTCTATTGCCTCCGTCGACTCAAGATTCAAAAGAAATGTTGGTTGGAAACATCCAATGGGCCGATGGCCAACAGCAGCTTGTCTCCGCGGTACGCAAAGAGGCGGAGAAAGACCAGTCGAAAGATCCGTCCAAGGAAAATGAAACAAAGTCGGACAAGGAAAAGGACAAGGACAAGAATAAGAAGGATGAGAAGAAGGATCCTAAACCAATTCTCTCTACCGTACTTTATCCGCCTGGGATCCAAGGCCGCAATGGATTGCCTGAGCAGCCCGAATTTGTCGTGTTTCAGAACACTACGATCTGGACAAGTGGACCCGATGGGATCCTGAAAGATGCGGACTTGATCATTCGAAGCGGATTGGTTCATAAGATGGGCAAGGATCTCGCGGTGCCTGAGGGTGCGATCGTAATCGACGCTTCGAAATGGCAACTCAGTCCAGGTCTCATTGACTGCCACTCGCACATGGCTTCCGACAGCGGTATTAATGAATCATCTCAAGCGGTCACGGCAGAAGTTCGCATAGGTGACTTTATCGACGCCGGCGATATCACGATCTATCGTCAACTGGCAGGCGGTCTCACCGCAGCCAACGTGCTACATGGTTCAGCCAATCCCATTGGCGGCCAGAACCAAGTGATCAAGCTTCGTTGGGGTGGCACATACGATGATTTAAAGTTTGCTGATGCCCCAGCCGGTATCAAATTCGCATTGGGCGAAAACGTAAAGCAGAGCAATTGGGAGGGACCCAAGACTCGATATCCTCAAACCCGTATGGGTGTCGAGCAATTGTTCCGAGACCGTTTTAATTCGGCCAAGGAATACGACGCGGCTTGGAAGAGTTGGAATAAAGAGCCAATCGGCTTGCCCCCGCGGCGTGACTTGGAACTTGATGCGATCGCTGAAATTCTTCGTGGAGAGCGTTGGATCCATTGTCATAGCTATCGGCAAGACGAAATCCTAGGCTTGTTACGGGTCCTCGATGAATACCATGTCAAAATTGGATCACTTCAGCATATTCTCGAGGGGTACAAAGTCGCGGATGCCATCGCCAAACACGGCGGGACCGCGTCGACATTCTCCGACTGGTGGGCTTTCAAATTAGAGGTATATGACGCCATTCCTTACAACGGAGCGCTACTCCACGATCAAGGAGTCAATGTCTCGTTCAATTCAGATGATGCAGAACTGG
Organism: Pirellula sp.; assembly: GCA_031363425.1. Lineage (GTDB taxonomy): Bacteria > Planctomycetota > Planctomycetia > Pirellulales > Pirellulaceae > JBKCUI01. The sequence continues at coordinate 12,143 of JANLUJ010001388.1, read as the reverse complement.
GCCGTCATATGAATCACGAAGCAGCCAAGGCGATCAAGTATGGTGGAATTGACCCAATGGAAGCTCTAAAGTTTGTCACGTTGAATCCGGCTAAGCAACTGCGAATCGACAACCAAGTTGGATCGTTGGAAATTGGCAAGAATGCCGATATCGCTGTTTGGAATGGCTCGCCACTTTCGACCTTGGCTCGCTGCGAACAAACATGGATAGATGGCCGAAAGTACTTTGATCGACAGTTGGATGCGGAAGTACGGAAACGCGACCTGGCGCTTCACCAGTCCTTGGTTCAAAAGATTCTTGACAGCGGTGAAACTGCTGGCGAAAAAAGTTCGCTTGCCGACGACCCCTCGCGTCTTTGGCCCAACCACGACGAATTCTGCCATCATCACCACGATGAATCAGACCAAGCGGACCACGAGCACGAATAATCGACTGAACCGAGTACGCAGTTGCGTCTCTCTGGGAAGCGAATCAGCAGCTTCTCGGGGGTTAACCGAAACACCAAATCAAAAACGACACAGAGCTACCCATACCCATGAAAATCATCACGAATACGACAGCATGGCTTCTCCTTGCATCAGGGCTCCTTGCCTCCGACCAGATCCCTGGTGGCCCCCAGAAGCGTCCAATCATCATCCGAAACGCTACCGTTCACACGGTATCAGGTGAGACCATTCAAAATGGTGCCCTTCTTTTCAAAGACGGAAAGATCGCAGAGATCGGTACCAACATTCCTTTTCCAGGTGATGCTGAAGTCATCGAAGCCAAAGGATACCATGTCTACCCCGGCTTGATGGAATCGTATTCGAGTATTGGTCTCGTAGAAATCGATTCGATCCGTGCATCGATGGACACCACCGAGATTGGAAGCCTCAACCCCAACGTTCGCGCAGCTGTAGCTTTCAATCCCGATAGCGAAGCCATTCCGGTCGCGCGAGCAAATGGTGTGCTAACAGCTGTGACAGCCCCAAACGGCGGACTCATTTCCGGACGCGCGGCCGTCATGATCCTCGATGGCTGGACATGGGAGGGCATGACGCTCTTACCCGATGCGGCAATGACGGCAGCGTGGCCTCGCTTTGCTGCTGCTCCGCGTGGACGTCGGGGCGGCGACGCAGAACCAACTGCCGCAGCCGACAATGATCGTCTCGGACCTTTGCATGAACTGATTCGCGAGGTCAAAGCCTATTCTTTGGCGAGGACCAAAGCCCCCAAGGATCAACCCATCGATCTTCGCCTCGATTCGATGGTCCCGGTCGTCGAAGCCAGAATGCCCATGATGGTTCAAGCGAACTCGACGAAGCAGATTCAAACGGCAATCGCCTTTGCTAAACAATACCATTTGAAATTGATTTTGATGGGCGGCGCCGATGCAATGCAATGTGCAAACTTGATCAAGGAGGCCAAAGTACCAGTCGTCGTTGCTAGCGTATATCGACTACCGAGTCGACACGATGCGGCCTACGATGCGGCATATACATTGCCCGCGCAGCTTCAAGAAGCAGGAATTCAGTTTTCGATTGCAAGTGACGGTCGCTTTGGTGCTTCAGGCCTCCGCAATTTGCCTTACAATGCAGCAACCGCTGCAGCCTTCGGATTGACCGAGGACCAAGCGATACGATCCATCACTTTGTCACCTGCCGAGATCTTTGGTGTCGCCAATCGCATTGGTTCGCTAACCGTCGGCAAGGATGCAACGCTGATCATTACCGATGGAAACATTTTGGAAACGCCCACGCAAGTGCTGAAGGCATACATTCAAGGTAGGCAAGTTGATTTGTCAAGCAAACATACGCAGCTGAATGAAAAATACAAAGCAAAGTATAAACAGTAGGCTATAGGCTATAGGCTATAGGACTAAGGCCTATGAGATCTTGCTCGTCTCTTTGTTTGAAGGCCCCCAACGAGCTCGTGTCGTTGGAGCCAAAGCTTATTGGCTAGAGGCATGTACCACGCGAACGCCCGCGTCCCCTGCCATTCCAACGCCTGTGGCGTTGGAATGGCAGGGGACGCGGGAAATGGTTGATTCGATCGCGCATAGCCAGGAAACTTTACGTCCCATGGGGGCGTTCTAAAGCTGTACAAGCTCCAAGCCGGTGGGATTCAAGAATACCGCAGGAATGTCCTGATTGTTCTGCTTCCAAGCTAAAGAATACGAACGGCCCAACGTTTTTCAAGCTCAGTTTCAACCCATTTTGTCTTGGAAAAATGGAGTTGCGTCGAAGTACTTGGCACCGATGCTGCGAGCGAATCCTGCGTCGCTGTCCATGTCCCCCACCATGACCAAATGCTCCATGTCCAGTTTGTATTTGCGAATCAAATAGATGCCTAGACCGGGCAATGGCTTTCTGCAAAAACAACCCACGGGAAAGGCCGGATGCGGGCAATAGGTTACCTCTACAACTGGCAGTCCCAATAACTCAACGGTTCGCTGAAACGCTCCTTCGGCATCCAACTGCGTCAATTTTCCGGAGGAGATTCCGCTTTGGTTCGATAAAAAGAAGAGTGAGTAACCGTTGTCGATCCACGGCAACAACGTCTCGCGACGGTTCGGCAACAAAACCACATCATCGGCATTCCTTGGATAGATCTCGCCGCTCTGGGTGGTTCTTAGCGTGCCATCCACATCGAGCAGCAACCCCTTACGCGTGTGAAGTTCAGGAACTCGCCGAACGAAGGGAATACGATCGATCGCCGAAAAGCCCTCGTCCCAATGGGGGCGTTCCAACGAATCTTGCCAGCGTTGCAATGCAATGGGTGGCGGCAGGTTCGGGTCCTGCTTTGTCAGCTCCTTCATTTCCGCTGGTCCAAGCAATCGTTCGTACCGGTCGAGGATACGATAGACAATATTGATGCGAGCGTCTTCAATCGATGTTTCGAGAAAACGGCAACGAACAGGTAGCCCCACAGCATGGGCAACGCGAATCACTCCTGCTCGCGAAATGCGTGTCGGGTAGGTATTGTCGAGAACGACTCTGTTTTGGCCTGCGTCGAGCAGTTGCCTTAAATGCCCAGTCAAATCATCGACTTTGCCGCCGATCAAATCGCGATTCAATCTTAAATACCCACTGTCGACATACGACTGAACCAATTCCGACTTGCCTGCGCCTTGGATACCCATCAGCAAGACTATTTCAGCCGATTCTCCTGGTCCTTGGTCTGGCTTGAGTACTGGTAAGCCGGATGGCTTCGCAGCCGGTTGAATGGCTGCTGCCGCATCTTGGTCTGCCTCAAAGGAGTATTTGATGCTCAGTGCGGTTCTATCGCTAATATCCAAGTTTAATTTGATGGCTTTGATCGACGAAATCAAACTCGAGTGCTTTGTCGCGCCGACAAACGGAATCACGTTTGGTGCTGCATTTAGAACAGCCGCAAGTGCGATTTCATATGGCGTTGCGTTATGACGTGTAGCCAGCGGTACGAGGACTCTGTTCTTTTCGAGTTTCTCGACCTTCGCATAGCCACCCAACGGCCGGTGCGCCAAAAAAGGAATTCCAAGATCTCGCGTCAGCAAGAGCATGCCATCCGTTGCGGATTTGCGAGCCAATACACTCAACTCGCATTGCACGGAAGCAACGGGAAAGTGCGCGATCGCCTGACGAACTTCGGCTGGACCTACATTGCAAAGTCCAAGGTGAAGTACCTTGCCGGATTTCTGAAGCTCTGCCAGAACGGCCAGCGACTCTTCAAATGGTACACGTGAATCTTTTGCGTGAAGCTGCAACAAAAATAGTTGTTCCGTACCCAGCGCCACAAGGCTTGCGTCCACCGATTGTCGGACGTGCTTTGGACTTCCATTGGGAATCCACTTTCCTGCAGGGCGAACCAGTCCGACTTTCGTAACGATCCGAATCTCGTCGCGTGGTCCTCGCCAACTGTCGACGGCGTGCTTCGCAAAGCTTTCGCCATAATGGAAGTCTGTATTGTCGAGGCAATAGCAATCAGCCGTATCTAGCAATCGAATTCCATGGTCGAAGGCCAAATGCACTAGACTGGTCGCATCCTCCAGCGAAGGGCGGCCCTCGGTACACAAACGCAAGAGTCCGAGTCCAAGCGGAATGCTCAACGAGTCGAAGATACCATACGGGGATGAGTTAGCTGCTGCCATGCATGACAGTTTAGCAGATTCGCTTAGTTCGTTTAACCCCGAAGCTTGCCCGTGGGATAGGCTTCCAGCCTGTCTTTTTTTTATGATAGGCTTCCAGCCTGTCCTTCTTAGAATGACAGGCTAGAAGCCTGTCCCACAGGCAGCCTACATGCCGCGGACGCCGACTTCGACCGTGAGAGGTCCGTGTGGCGAAGAGAACTGTAGGATCTCAACGTGCACGCTGTTCGCAAACGAAACAGTATGCCCCTTGCCGGTAATAACAGTAGGAAGGCCTATCGAGATACCAGGAATCCCTAATCTGTCTTTGCTGGCGCCTGCAATCATGTTTGTCAATTCCCCGACCATATCGATCACTTCTGCATTGATCGAAGTTGGACGAGATCCTAAGAAAGCTTCAGCCGCAGCAAAGGCAACGTCTTGATCCACGCTTACAACGATAGAGCCCTGCAGTGTTCCGGATACGCCGATGAACCCACTGCAATCATAACGGGAGACAAATGCTTCGTTAGCGTAGATGCCAACCAACTCGGTTTCCCAATTGAGCATCATTGAGAAAATATCCTTGGTGCAGTTCGCAAACGGCTGAATCAACCTTGCTCGCTTTTCAGATACTTTTAACGTCGCCAGCAAAGTTTGAGTAGGCATGTTGAATCAACCAAGAGGATTGCTAAAAAAGGGCGATTTATGAAAACGATTTAGACACTGTTTCTAGACTGGCTTTCTCGTAGCTGCGTCTTTCCGAGACGTAGTCACTTCGAGACGCAGTGAATTCGCGTCTCGGCGAGAGGCGACTACGTATTTAGAAACAAAGCCTAGACTGCGACAAATTTGTCGAGCTTGGCTCGCAGGTCATCTGCTTCAAAAGGCTTGGTCAAGTAGTCGTTTACGCCAGCTTGAATGGCCGCGATGACTTGGCCCTTTTGCGCTTCCGTCGTCACCATGATGATTGGCACTTTGGAGCCGGTGGCACGAATTTCTACTACGACGTCTAGTCCGCTTTTTTCCGGCATATTCCAATCGGTTAGAATGAGATCAACTGGTGTCTCTTTGTACTTGTCGATGGCTTCTTGGCCGTTGGCAGCTTCGACAATGTCGGTCACCCCTACCGAATTCAATGAGCGAATGATGATCTTGCGCATGATACCGGAATCGTCTGCTACTAATACTTTCATAGTATTTGTCTCGTCGTTTTCTTGCTTGGCGAACTGAAGGGCCTTGGGGGAAACATGAACCAAAACCGATAAAATTTTGGACGGACAAATGTTGGTTACAGTTTGGAACAGTCAAATCGAGATTGCCGATTTCGAAGAATTTTTCGCGAATTTGATCCGTGGCCTCGTGAATTGTCAAAAATAAAAATGTCCAACGTGAAGATAAAGCTTGGTTTTTTAGTGTCATAGGCTTCCAAGGACCCCAGCTCGCTGAAGAGCGCCCCAATGGGCTTGGAGGTCTTCGCACTTTCCAAAACGACAATCCTTGGCCTTTGTTGAGCCTGAGGCTGGCCTGTAAAAAGTTCTGTATTGACATGGGGTTTTGCGTATCCATTTCACTCGATAATTTTTCCCCTTCTAACCGGATGGGTATCCCGATAGGGATTGAAGACAGTAGCCGTGGGTCGTCGCATAGCGACGCACCCCCGGGAACGAAAGGATATAAGCCTTCCATACGGGCTCGCCCCGACGGAGGCAACAATTGGCAGCTACAGTCGCGTTATTCGGTTCGAGCTCTCCATTGAGTTTACTCAGTGGAAGCAACGTTTGGCCGGGTGAAACGCTACTTCCTCCGGTATGAAACCGGAGGAGAGCCCAGCACTCATGGGCTGATTGTAGCTGCCAATTATCGCCCCGCTGGCGTAAAGCCAGCGGTAGCGAAAACACAGGAAAAAATGCTTCACAGCGTTGCCTGAAGGGGTCAAAGATTCTTCGATCCCTTCAGGATCGGAACGCTCTGCACGATTCTTTTTCCGGTGGTGTCGCTCCGCTCAACCACAGGCTACTGTCTGATATCCTTTCAGGATGAAAAGTTGCGCAACCCTAAATGCGTCACAACCCCAATTTTTTAAGACCCCAGCCTAAGGCGCTAGCCGACCGAATCTAAAACTCGGCTAGCGCCTCAGGCTCAAGACGAAGCCAGCGAAAGAATTGAACGAAAGTGGGAAAGCCTCCGAAAGTGGGAAGATCTTCGTCTCCGTCGCAATTGGTTGTTTTCAATCTGCCGCTCGACTTAAAAAAACCTGTTAACAACAAGATTTTCGGAAGATCCTGATTGCACGGCGCAATTTAGCGGTAATAGTTCCGCGACGGAAAATTTGCATGGCCTACGCAATCATGTCCGCGTGCGTCGGCCTTAGTGATGAGTTTGGTTCTTCCAATTCTGTCGACTAGATCAGGTTAGAAGTATTCGTTGGTGGAATAATCGTATGAGTATCGAAGACGCCGAATTGCTTAAGGAATTCGCGGTTGAGTCTCAAGAGCACCTCTCGGACATCGAGAATCAGTTGCTCACGCTCGAGTCTCAAGGCGACAACATGGATGTCGCTCTGGTCAACACTGTCTTTCGTGCCATCCATTCAATCAAGGGTGCAGCAGGCTTTATGGGCCTTGAGACTCTCGGCGGTCTAGCTCACCGGGCCGAAGAAGTACTTAACCGACTGCGCAACAAAGAATTGCGGCCGACTTCTGTCGTTATCAATACCCTTCTGAAAGCCGCGGACCGACTCAAAGATCTCATCGATCAGATTGAAACCTCCAATGAGGCGGATGTGAACGAACATCTCGCTGCCCTCGAAAAAATCCTGGCAGGGCAAACCGACGACGCGGTTACAGCCATCGCGCCAGCGCCGGTAATTCAAACCGAACTTCAGTACAGACCTGAACCGCAGACGCTTTCCGACGAAGCCATGCGAGAGTTCTTGGTGGAGTGCTTTGACAACTTGGAACAGGTTGAACGAGATCTATTGACCCTTGAACGGGAACCAAATTCGGAGTCCGTACTGAACAGCGTTTTCAGAAACATGCATACGATCAAGGGATCGGCTGGCTTTCTTGCATACTCCATACTTGAACGCGTCGCACATGCAACCGAAAATGTACTAGGCAGTGTTCGAAGTGGGCACATCGCGATGGACACTGACGTTAGTGAGTCCATGTTCCGATCCATCGATGCCATACGAAGGATTCTTAAGACCATTGAAACAAGTGGTAACGACGGCGACGATCCATTCACATCGCTCATTTCGGAATTCGAAGCACTTCATGCATCGAAATTGTTGAAGGCGAAAACAGGTAATCCTTCGAGAAATCGAGAGAAGACGCACCCAACGCCAGCCGCGGACACCGCCAGGGGCTCAGGCAATCCAGAGGCGGCTAAGGTCATAGCCGACCCAGTATTTACCGCCACCCAATCTTCTACTCCATTAGCAACTACGCTAAACAAACCAAACAGCACGACCAGTTCGTCGGTAGCCGCTTCCAGCAATAGCGAAAGTTCAGCAGCCGATAGCACCATTCGCGTGGACGTTGCGTTGCTTGACAAATTGATGACCCGCGTCGGCGAATTGGTCCTCGCTCGCAATCAAATCCTTCAGTTCAACGCTACTATCAACGACAACGCACTTTATGGTGCAACGCAACGACTCAACCTGATAACGACGGAGTTGCAGGAAGGAGTCATGAAGACACGCATGCAACCTATAGGAACAGTATGGAGCAAATTTCCACGGTTGGTGCGAGACTTGGCGGCCATTTGCGAAAAAGAAGTTCGCATCGAAATGGAGGGTAAGGAAACGGAACTCGACAAGACCATTATAGAAGCTATCAAAGATCCGCTTACGCACCTCGTTCGTAACACAGTCGATCACGGAATCGAACGCCCTCAAGTTCGAAAAGAAAAAGGCAAACCATCGGAAGGCTGTTTGACACTGCGAGCATACCACGAGGGTGGCCAAGTCAATATCGAGATCTGTGATGACGGCGCAGGACTAAACCTCGAACGCATCAAAGCCAAAGCCGTTGAACGCGGACTCATGTCACAGGAGAGCGCCTCGAAGATGGCCGATCGCGATGTCGGTAACTTGATCTTCCTCCCTGGTTTCTCGACTGCCGAAAAAGTATCCAACGTCTCAGGACGCGGCGTCGGGATGGACGTCGTCAAAACCAACATCGAAAAAATTGGTGGTACCGTCGACCTTCAAAGCAAAGCTGGTCTAGGGACCACAATCAAGATTAAAATACCTTTGACTTTGGCAATTATTCCAGCTTTGATCGTCACCAGCGATAGCGATCGTTACGCTATTCCACAAGTGAATCTTCTGGAACTAGTTCGGCTCGAAGGGGAGCAAACTCGCAATGGAATTGAGTGGATCCAAGGCGCACCAGTCTATCGGCTTCGAGGCCGACTCCTTCCGCTAGTAGATCTTCGCCACGAGCTTGGCCTAAACAAAGCGACGAGTGTGGGCGATGACGTGGTTAATATCGTTGTATTGCGAGCAGACGATCGTCAATTCGGATTAATTGTCGATCGAATCAATGACTCTGAGGAAATTGTCGTCAAGCCCTTGAGCAAGCAGCTCAAAAATGTATCGGTCTACTCCGGAACGACCATCATGGGAGATGGACGCGTTGCCTTGATTCTAGACGTGATGGGGCTCGCCCATTCCGCACATGTCATCTCCGGTGTTCGAGATCGGACTATGTCGGAATCTAGCGATCGCAATACCAATAGTAAGTCAGAGATACAGACCCTTTTAGTTTTAGGCGTCGGGCCGGCCCGCCGATTTGCATTGCCAATCGATCAAGTCACTCGACTTGAGAAGATTGCGATGAGCACTGTCGAACGGGCCGACCATCAAGAGGTGGTTCAATACCGCGGAGAAATCCTCCCACTTATTCGACTTTCCGAAACTCTTGGCGTTGAATCCTGTAATGACCAGCAACGGTTGATGGACGTGGTCGTCTATACCGAAGATGGTCGGAGTGTGGGTTTGGTTGTCGACCAGATCGTGGATATCGTCGAAACCGAGTTGGTCAGCACGCGACCGGCCCACCGTGCCGGCTTGATTCAATCAGCGGTCATCCAGGGCCACGTTACCGACTTGCTCGATTTGCCAGCTGTCATACGCATGGTCGATCCATCTTTCTTCCAAGACCGTATCACCGTATAGAAAGGCGTACTAAGAGATGATCACGTCCAGACAACTCTGCACATTCTTCCTCGATGGCCATCTGTTCGGCGTCGACGCACAGACGGTTCAAGAGGTCATTCGCTACCAAGAAATGACCCGAGTACCAAGGGCACCATCCTCCGTTAGCGGCCTAATCAATCTTCGTGGGCAGATAGTAACCGCCATCGATCTTCGGACTCGACTTGGGATCAAGCCACGTGAAGTGGGCAAGCTTCCTATGAACGTCGTCGTACGAAGCGATGATGGCGTCGTGAGTTTGCTAGTCGATCAAATTGGAGACGTCATCGAGGTAGATGCTGACAACTTTGAAACACCGCCAGATACTTTGCAAGGCCCAGCTCGAGAGTTAGTGAAGGGCGCCTACAAACTGGACGGACGTTTGCTTCTTTTACTCGACTGCGATGTGGCCGTTCAGCTAACACCATCGTAGTCCAACCTGTCAAAACACAAGTTACATTCTTTTTTCATATTGTCCCAATAAAGATCATGCAATTAATTCGCAAACTTCCATTCATTTCGATCCAAACCAAACTGATTGCCAGTTTCCTCACCATCGCTCTTTTGCCACTTATGGTGATCTGCTGCACAGCGTATATCGCTACCAGCCGGCAATTGATCAGTTCATCCGGGGCACTTCTGCAGTCAACGGCCAAGCAGACGCTTGATAAAATTTATCGCAATTTGTTTGAACGTTATGGCGATGTGCAGGCCTTTGCTTTTAACCCACAGGCCAATGGTGATTTGCCGGATCTGACCAACGCACTCAATTTTTACACCAAGATCTACGGATGTTACGACGTCATGCTCGTCGCTGACCTAGATGGAAATGTCATTGCAGCAAATACCCAGAGCTATGACGGGCTCCCGCTCGACACGTCATCGCTAATTGGCCGTAGCGTGCGCGCCGAAGCGTGGTTCAAACATTGTGTGGATGGTACCATCAAAGCCGGTGAGACCTATTTCAGCGAAGCAACCAGGGATCCAAGCATTAGCAAATTTCTCAAGTCGCCGGGTCTTTCCCTGAATTTTTCCGCCCCCATATTCGACGAAAGCGGAAAAGTTGTTCGCGTTTGGTCCAATCGTGCCTCGTTCGACCGAACGGTCGGGCAAATCATGACGGAACAACGCGAACAAGCCAAGCAAGATGGCTTGATCCTAGAGACGCAGGTCGTCAACAAAGCAGGTTTGGTACTGGACGACTTCGAACCAAAATCCGTTCTGACATTAAATCTTGCCGAAAAAGGCTTGGTTTGTGCTCAAAAAGTAACAGAGGGCAAATCTGGTGTTTCGATCCAAAAGCACCTGCAACGCGGAGTAGAACAAGTCAACGGCTACGCAACTTCCGAAGGCGCACTTGGCTTTCCTGGCTACGGTTGGGGCGTGCTCGTTCGTCAAGACGCAAGTCAAGTAACGGGCTTGGCATATTCAATGCGCAACTTCTTTTTGATCGCTGGTACCATCGCCTTGCTTGTGGTTGCCGGAGTTGGAGCATGGTTGGCTGGCGGAATCACTCGTCCTTTACAACAAGCCGTCGTCGCTCTCAGCAAAGTTTCTGCTGGAGACTTGACGCAGCGCCTCGATGCATCGTCCAACGATGAAGTCGGTGAATTGGCCTCGGCTCTAAACTCAACCGTCGAGGGGATTCATACTGCTCTCGACGTTGAGCACGTAGATTGGGAGGCAGTCGGACAACAACGTGAAATCAACGCCGACTACGCAGGGCAAATCGCTTCGATCAGCAGATCACAAGCCGTCATCGAATTTACGATGGATGGCAAGATCGTCACCGCCAACCAAAACTTCCTGACGACACTTGGCTATAACCTAGACGAAATCCAAGGTCGACACCATGAAATGTTCGTTGAATTGAGCGAACGCAACAGCCATGAATACAGAGAATTTTGGGCAAAACTAAAACGTGGCGAGAATCAAATCGCGGAATTCAAGCGAGTCGGCAAGAATGGTAAAATTGTCTGGATTCAAGCGTCCTACAATCCTATCACGGATTCCAAAGGGAAATTAGCGAAAGTCATCAAGTTCGCTACGGATATCACCAAGGAAATGAAGGAACGCGAAGAACTCAAGACCAGGGTCGAGAGTATCCTCGAAGTTGTCAACGCCGCCGCAACAGGCGACTTGACAAAGCCGATTATGGTTCGCGGTGAAGATCCAATCGGCCAGATGGGCGCCAGTCTCGAACGTTTCTTTACCGATCTTCGCAAGAGCGTCTCATCGATCTCCGAAAACGCGGCGGCTTTGGCTGGCGCATCGGAAGAACTCTCGGCAGTCAGCAACTCATTGAGCTCAAATGCAGAGGAAACGTCCTCACAAGCTAACGTGGTTTCGGCCGCGTCAGAACAAGTCAGCCAAAATGTCTCGACAGTTGCAACCGGAGTCGACGAAATGAATGCTGCAATCCGAGAAATCGCCAAGAGTGCGTCCGAGGCATCGCGAGTTTCGCAGCAAGCAGTATCTGTGGCAAACAATACCAATAGCACGATTGCGAAACTTGGCGAAAGTAGTGCAGAGATCGGGAAGGTCGTTAAAGTCATCACGTCGATCGCTGAACAGACCAATCTGCTTGCTCTGAACGCGACAATTGAAGCCGCCCGAGCTGGCGAAGCAGGAAAAGGCTTTGCCGTTGTCGCCAATGAAGTCAAGGAACTTGCGAAAGAAACCGCCAAGGCCACCGAGGACATCAGCGCCAAGATTGCAACGATTCAGACCGATACGCAAGGTGCTGTGGCAGCGATTCGCCAGATCAGCGAGGTTATCTGGAAATGGCAGTCAAAAAGGGAGCCAGCGCGGCAGCCAAAAAGGGGACCAGTGAGAGGGTGGGGTGACGCGGGGTGG
>JANLUJ010001384.1:0-3465 GCA_031363425.1 Pirellula sp. | reverse complement strand
CAGCAGTGTAAGAAAATTGTTCTGTACCACCGAAACCGCGACTTGGTGTGTATCGAATACTCTGTCCACCGGACCCGATGACGACTGCACCACCCTTGTCAGGAGTCGTGACACTCAAAACAACCAACGAACCGCCTCTTCCCTCGACGTCATTCGCGAGAACACTGAGTGGAAACCCAATTGAATTGGTTGGAACATCGAAAGAATCATCTACGGCAACTGGATCGACAAATTGTAGAACAACGTTGACCGACACGGTGGTCGTTTCACGCCGACCAGTAACACTTGTTGTGGTGTAGGTGAAGGTCTCGCGACCTGTGAAGCTAAGGCGCGGAGAATACTTAATCGTCTTGTTCACCGTGTCGATGGTGGCTCGACCACCTTGAGTTCCGGTGCTTACACTGGTAATTGTCCACTCATCGCCAGGCAGATTGAAGTCGTTGGCCAAGACATCGAAAACATTGTCGCGGCTATTGCGTGCAACGGTAAAGGAATCCGGCTGGAGCAGTACTCGTGGACCGTCAACGATCGAGTAAACGTAGTCTTCGACTTCACCTGTCTTGGAACGTCCAGTTGGAGCCAGATTTTGGTCCTGCGATAGTCGGAATCGTGCATAGGTGCGACCGACAGCATTGGTTGGCGTTGTAAACGTGATATTGCTTGATCCGCTTCCAGCGAAGACAACGTTGGTCGCAATCTGTTCACCTGGATCGGTCCAGCTGCCGTTGCCATTGAAATCGATCCAACCTTGGAGGAATGCAGGCGAACCGGCGGTGTTGGTTACGCTGACGCGAATCACATTGGATCCGTCGCCTCGAACAATCGGAGTGAGCTGGGTTACACCATCTTCGTCATCGATTCCCGTTGTGTCATCACCGTCAGCGTTCACGGAGGGTTTTCCATCGCCGTCGGAATCGAATAGAGTGCCAATGGTGAGTCCAGGGGTCGTTCCGTGCGAGGCACCACCCTGCGCTCGTGTCGTAGCATACGGAGCTGGAGCATCGCCCCAATCGGACGATTCGTTGTTTCCAAAGTCATAGCCGCGGAGCGGATTGGTTCCATCATAGGAAACAATATGCTGACCCGACGCAGGGAATGTTTGTACGAAGCCGGTTTCGACTACTTCTCGAATTGCATAAGCTCCAGCGGCGGGAGGAGTCAGCGAGTAGGATCCGTCCGCCTTCGTTACGCTAGCAGGTTCGCCAATGTCGGGCCGCTTGTCGCCGTCAAGATCGAGATAGATGTATACTCCAGCCAAAGCAGGTTCACCTGCATCGCGAATACCGTCCGCATTGATGTCGAGCCATTTGAAACCAGTAGCGATATCCGAAGGGATCACCGATCCGAAGTTCGCAGTTGCCGACCCACTCGTGACAGTTACTGTTTTAACAAGTTCGGAACTGGTCGACGGAATCCAAGGGGCTGGGCGAACAACGCGAACATTGTAGGTACCTGCGGCGACACGAAGATTGAAGTTACCATTGGTATCAGTGATCGTCTGAGGCTCGCTTGCATCGCGAGAACCGTTGTTATTGATGTCTGCAAAGACAACCCATCCGCCAATGCCTTCGTCACCAGCGTCCTTGGCACCATTTCGATTTCGATCGTTGTAGGAGTTGCCGATGATCGACGCCCCTACCTTGCCGGTTGACATTCCAAACGCAAGCTGGTTGGCAGAGTTGTTGATACCGCCGCCGAAGGTTGTTTCGCCAGGTCGGAAATCATCATTCCGGAAACGGAGTGGTTCGTCGTCCGAGTTGCCAAATATCCCGTCTCTACCAAAGGTAAGAGTTGGGTCATAAATTGCATCCATTATGGTGAATATGGAGCTGTTTGGATCTTGGTGCATTCCGCCCAAATTATGCCCCCCTTCGTGTGCAATTACGCCAGCGGTTAGCTCGGCAAATGCGTCGGCGAGCGAAAAGTTACCGGCTAATGGGTAGCTACGTGCAAGCAACGATAATAGGTCAACCATGACAAGGGCTGTGTCTTCGTGGTCAAAGTTCCCGACGTCAACTTCTTGCGCAATGCCTAACAATCCAATTGAAGTTGGAATCCCGAAATCGGTTCTGGCACCACCGACGAGAATTCGAGAAACATTGGGCTGTCCCCAAACATCCGCATTGTCAGTACTATTCAAAACCTGAATATCAAAGTCGCCGGGATTACCTGTTTCCGCATAAAACCCATTGTTGGAATCACGTGCCAATTGGAAACGGAGCTTCTGCTCGACGCGTCGCGAAATATCTCGAACTAGACTTGGCCCATCCTCTGGCTTCAAACCTAGTGACGGAAGGATCTTGTCGATCGAGGGAACTCGAACGGTTTTTCCTGGGGTCGGCGGAGTTACTAAAACGTTAAGGCTTAGAAGGTCATCTCTTACGAACGAGCCATCAAAATCCAGAAAAAGGATTTGTTTGGTACCGATGGGTTGCTGTTCGAATGTTGGGCGATACGTTCGCAAATTCAGAGTGTAGGCACCGGTTGCATCGCTTACGCTCAGGTAATAGCGACCATCGGTATCAATCGTGTAACTCAGCGTCGACGCACCGGTCCTCGCCAGTGGAGTTTTGGTTGAAACCGGACGACCAATGGGGGAAGCGTAAAAGAGTTGCTTGCTGTAGACCAATTCAGTGCCCTGGGAATTGTAAAGCCCTAGGCCAGGCGCCGAAACCGTTGGCGGTGTAACAGAGCGAACGTCGAGAATATCACCTTTCTTCAAATCGAATGCAAAGTAATCGAAGTCAAAGATATTCTGCATTTGTCCAGTGACATTTACGACTGGATTCTTTCCCATTTCGTTGCCAAGGGGCAACAAATTTGCGGCTGTCCTGACGTTGTTTGGCTCGACCTCGGATGTATTGAACGGCGCATTTCCCTCGCCGCCAGTCTGACTCGCGGCGGAAGAAGAACCGCCTACAAATCGAGCTTGCAGGAGTTCACCCGTGCTTTGGTAGGAAGCTTGATCGGCAAATAGCATTGTCCCTAGCGCCGATATGACGCCCGGCGAAAACGCCATGAGGTCGCGACGTTCCAAAACCTCAAGCAGTCGGGCACGTTTTGCCAGTTTTTGGCTTTTGGCCTTTTTTGTTGACTGGGACTTCATTGAACCAAGAACAGGCTTACGTGAATTCACCATGGGATCCCCAAGTGACGAACGGACAGAAAAGAAATGCAGTGTTTTCGTTGTCCAAATAGCGCAACCCCCACTAAAACTGGGAATACTACCGGGACAGGCGAAATTCTATGGTAGTTGGAGGCCATTCACTGTCAACAAAACGAACCGTCAGTACGATGCACTTAAATCTAGCGAAGTTCCGATTATCCTGAGTTTTTGGCAATATCGATACAACTGAACCTCCAACGAAATTGTTTATTGGTTGCTATTTTTGCCCCAACGGTAGAAAATCGTCTTAGAGCTATGGAATTACTCAGCCGTGCAGCGAATGCCAAATGCACTCATTT
>JANLUJ010001376.1:0-1895 GCA_031363425.1 Pirellula sp. | reverse complement strand
TGGGGCTCTAGATTTCAATCTTGCAAGTATTCTGTGAAACGATCGTAACGGTTGCTACGTTTGTACGGTTCAGGGGTAGATGAGCTTCACCTTTGAGGCCCGTCGGAACGGGACGTTTTCATCGATCCAATTTCGGTCTTCGCCCACGGCGAGCAATAGTCTAAAATCGGGCGGCTCGCAACGAATTCATGTTACGAACGGAGTAGTTTTGCATGATCAAATATTTTTCCACCGATTCTCAATTGAAATCGATAACGGAGTTGTTGAAGTCGGTAGCGGAACCGCTGGACTTGAACGCCTCCGTTCGGCTTTGGAATGGAGAGATCATTCCACTTGGAGCAAATGCAGATGGGAAATTCGTAATAAGCCTTTCCGGACCGGGTGTTATTGGGTCACTGATGCGGCGACCAACCTTGGAAATGCTTGTTCGGCTCTACGCGACCGGGCATATTGACTTTGAAGGTGGCGACTTGATCGAATTCTCAGAAGCGCTCAAAGCACGGCAGTCGAATCGGGAGCGACTCAAACAGATCAGCAAGGTCATGATAGCTAAACGAACATTGCCGTTCGTATTTGCAAAAACAGGAGTTGCGGATTTGAAGCAAGCGTTTCGAGAGGACATGGTTGGACGCGACGAGTCGAAACGCAAAAACACTGATTACATACAATTCCATTACGATGTCGGTAACGATTTTTACAAATTGTTTCTCGGTAGTGAGATGATTTACACCTGCGGCTATTTCAAGAATTGGTCCAATTCACTTGACCAAGCGCAGCACGACAAATTGGACATGATCTGCCGCAAGCTGCAACTCGAACCAGGCGACAGGATGCTCGACATCGGATGTGGCTGGGGTGGTTTGATCTGCCATGCGGCCCAACATTTTGGGGCGAAAGCGCATGGCATTACACTATCGCAACAGCAATTTGAATACGCCAAATCGAAAATCGAACGTCTTGGTCTGGCCGACAAAGTCAGCGTTGAGATCTGCGACTACGCAGACCATCTGGGGATTTATGACAAGATCTCCAGCATAGGAATGTCGGAGCATATTGGGGTTGCAAACTATCCTCGCTATTTTCAAAAAATCAATTCGCTCCTTCGCGATCGCGGTTTGGTGCTCAATCATGCAATCGCCCGAAGCTCAAAATCGTCCACGAAGTTTGCATCGCGGATTCGGCCTGAACGCAAGTTCCTATTGAAATACATTTTTCCGGGCTCGGAATTGATTCCGGTAGGGATGACGACGGATTTTTTGGAACAGACGGGTTTTGAGGTGAATGACGTCGAGTCCTGGCGTGATCACTATGCAATCACACTGCGACATTGGTGCAAAAACTTATCCGCCAACAAAGATCGAGCCATTGAATTGGTAGGAGCCGAACGTTACCGATTGTGGGTCGCGTACTTGGCTGGCGGGTCTGTCGGATTCACGGCGGGCTCGATCAAGATCTTTCAGGTCGTCGCAAGCAAGAAGGCTTCGAAGGGGGTCTCAGGGATGCCACCAACTCGAGAACATCTGTACCGCTCGGCTTAGCAGGTAGATCTTAGGAACCAGGGCCTGAGATTCAAATGGTCAAGGGGGGGTAATGCGGACGATTTTGCATCAGAGCGTTGCATAGGAGGCTATACTACAAGACATGCTCGTCAGGAGACTTTGGTGACAATTGGGTGGCGTGTTGTTTATGCTTGCGTCTTGGTCGTATCGATTGTTGCAGCGATGCGCCTGTTGCATCGCCGACAAAAACGGTTGGATCTGACTCGATCTCAACGCATACTAGTTGGGGTGGCTGCCTTTATGGGCTCTATGATCGGCGCGAAAATCCCATTCTTGGGGGACCGTGGCTGGAGTGCCTTTTACGATGGAACCATTTGGTTCGCCGATGGCAAGACC
>JANLUJ010001366.1:0-2005 GCA_031363425.1 Pirellula sp. | reverse complement strand
GCCGAAATCTTGCGAGGTCTTCACGAGCCCTACTCCAAAAAACTGCTGCCAGAACCGATTCACCGTAACGCGCGCCGTCAGCGGGTGCGTTTTGTCGGTCACCCACCGCGCCAAGTCGAGGCGAGTCTTCCGATTGCCGCTAGACTTCAATGGCGGCAAAAACGCTGGCGTGCTCCTGGATACCTCTTCGCCCGGTTGATCGTATGCGCCGCGTCTAAGAATGTAAGCAGGCCGTAGATCGGTTCGTTCCTTCATCACCAGAGCTATGGGAATGCTGCGTTCGAGTTCATCTCTCGCAGTCTTCAGACGACGCAACTCCTCTCCCTTTTTCTTCACCTGCGCTTCTAGCGGACTAGCATGTTCGGTTGCCGCTCCATCGCCGGCCTTGTCCGACTTGTCCTCAACAGGAAGATCTTTAAGCGATTGTGTCAAATGGTCGACCTCGCGCTTGACTGCCAAGAGTTGTGAGTCGAACTCATTCAAGCGGATCACTTGCTCCGGTGTCGGCAGCTGCAAGATTGGAGGTTGCTGTTCGCGTCCCGGCGTTTCGGGATCGCCGTCGATGTTGTTAAAGAAAGCAAAGAGTTGATAGAAATCTTTCTGTTTCACCGGATCGTATTTGTGGTCATGACAAACGGAACACTCCAGCGTCATCCCCATGAATACCGTTCCAAAGGCGGACACCTGGTCCACTACGTTGCGGGTATAACTTTCCAGTGGAGGATTGGTCCCCTTGTCCATTACCATATGCAGGCGATTGTAGCCCGAAGCAATTCGCTGGTCGAACGTCGAATTCTCAATCAAGTCCCCTGCGAGCTGATAGGTCGCAAACTGGTCAAAGGGAATGTTCGCATTGAAAGCCCGAATGACCCAGTCACGATACTGCGACAACTCGCGATAGTGGTCGTGATGCATGCCGTTGGTGTCGGCAAATCGCACCAGATCCAACCAAGAGCGAGCCATGTGCTCGCCATATTGCGGAGTTGACAGCAGACGGTCTACCAGTCTCCGATATGCGTCCGGTGCATCCTCTTGTTCGAACCGCTGAATCTCCTGTCGCGTAGGAGGTAATCCTGTTAGCTCTAGGGTAACGCGACGAATCAACGTTCGCTTGTCGGCTGGAGGCTGGGGCTTCATCCCCTTGTTTTCCAGGGTAGCCAATACAAACTGGTCAATCCGGCTCGCGAGCCAACCGCTTTTTTCAACCGACGGCAATACCTGAGGCCGAGGTGGCTCAAACGACCAGAACTTCCCGGACACTGCGCCTTGCTGAATCCACCGTCGAACCAATGCTCTCTGCGCATCGGTCAGAGGCTTTTTTTTTGAGTCATTGGGCGGCATTTGCAGCGAGGGGTCGTCCGAAATCAGCCGCTTCCAAAGTTCGCTGGAATCCGGATCACCTGGCTTAATCACGTGGTGCCCTTCTCGCTCGTGGTATGGACTCAGATCGCCATCGGAAATGTCCAGCCGCAAATTCGCCTCCCGCTTCGCATCATCGGGGCCGTGACAAGCGAAACAACGGTCGGACAACAGCGGTCGGATATCCCTGTTAAACGAAACGACGTCGTTAGACGAAACGACCTCTTCCGCAGCTTGCAAGCTGATCGACGCCACGATCGCCGACAATCCTAGAACACTAGCAATTGATCGCATCACTTCCCTTTAGATAAGACCGATCTTCATCTCGCACTTCTCAACCATGATGGCTGGAAATACCACGCTGATCTTAGAAGTTAAGTCTACTTGACGGGCTGAATTACGACAACGAACAAAAGTGTCGATGGCTTGCGATGCAATCAATCTCGACGCAATTTCGTTACTAGATGAGAGTCCTGAGGCCCGTGCGAGGCATTAACGGTTGAAGAGCTAAAATCGATGCTTCAACCGAATTACGAAAAAACCCCGGAATTTACCAGGGCTTTTGAGATCGTACGACTTCCTTACTAAGTGGTCAGGGGCGGGCTTGAACCGCCGACACACGGATTTTCAGTCCGTTGCTCTACCA
>JANLUJ010001295.1:0-3505 GCA_031363425.1 Pirellula sp. | reverse complement strand
GCGCACGTAGTCGAAGCTCTTGGTCGAGCCCGTATGGTTGTTGAACGCCACGCAGGGAGAGATGCAATCGATGAACGCCGCGCCGCGGTGCAGGATAGATTTTCCATCAACAATTGCTGCTGCGGTTGTCACAACGGAACTTGGATCAATGGTTGTGTAGCTAGTAATGACTGGCCCGACATAGTCGATGGGGACTCGTTGCGTGTAGGTGCGTGGCACCGTCCTCATTTCTGTATAAGGAACCGACCTCGCGATACGTTGCGGCACCAAGACTTTCTGTACGATTCGTTCCATGATCGGTGTTTTGATGACTACGTCTTCTGACACGATTTCCGGTTTGTAGCTGGTCGTTTGAGTCTGGATGGGGCGAACGTGAGTTTCAGGGACGTATTCAACTCGTTCCCTCGCGACTTTGCGGGTAACTGGTTTCTGTACGGTCGTAGGTACCATCACTTTTTCCTGCACCGCTTCCATCCGTTGCGTCTGGATTGGAACCTGCTGCGCTATGACTTGGCTCTCCATTCGAGTCGTGGTTATGGGTACTTGTTGTTGCACCATTTCCGTTTGCATCCGAGTACTGGTTACAGGAACCTGCTGTGAAACCACTTGGTTTTCCATGCGAGTTGTGGTGACAGGCACTTGCTGCTGGACCATCTCGGTTTGCAACCGAGTGGATTGAACCGGCACCTGCTGCGAAATGGTTTGAGGCATGAAGCTTTGCTGAGGAACGGCGACTTGTTGGTAATTGGGCTGGTACTGCAATTGTGCAAAACTTTGGCCCGGCGCTTGATAGGGCACCCAACCTAGCCCACCTCGTTGGTAGTTCGGTGTCCCATAGGGACTAGTACCGTAACCACCCCTTTGCCAACGCAAGAGATAACGGGTGTCACCGGGTTGAACGTATTGCTGAGCTACATAACCGCCTGCATCGACCACGGCGGGCTGATAGGTGGTAACGGGTTGATAAGCGGTATAATTCTGTGTCTGATATGTCGTCTCGGTAACCGGACGCTGAACTGCATAGTTCTGCGTCAGCATTGTCGTTTCTGTGACCGGACGCTGAACAACTTGCTGCTGTGTTTGCATCGTCGTTTCAGTGACAGGTCTTTGAACCATGAAGTTTTGCGTCTGATAAACAGTCTCAGTGACCGGCTTTTGAACAATGATATGCTGGGTTTGATATTGTGTATCTACGACCGGGCGCATGGTCGTCACGACCTGTTCCACTTGGGAGGTTTCGTTGACATACGTTGTCTCGTCGACGTAGTCTGTTTTAATGACTGGCTTATAGACCGTGTACGTTTCATTTCGAGTCGACGTCTCGATGACCGGTTTTTGAACCGTATACTGTCTTTTTTCAACCCGCTCTTGCACGGAGGGGCGATAGCTGACGATTTCCTTTTCAAGCATCCGCTCTTCGTACTCCACGCGATGAGAAGTTACTGGAACTTGCTCTAGTACGGTTGCTGTTTGGAGTTTATACGAAGACACTGGTTCACAGAATTGTTGCGCGTACACGCGATCGCCAGCTAGCAATGCAGCTCCAGCGATCATAGCCGCCGATCGAAGTTGGATTTGAAAAGCCTGTCGCTTGTGAAATCTTGAATCCATAACGCCATAACCTTTAAGAAATTCGGAAACGAGTCATGCTATTGTGGTTTATTCCAACAAGTCTTTCAAATAAGAAACCAAATCCAGCTCGATAAATCCATTTGCAAGTGCTTGTCGTGGCGATCTTTACGAAAAGTGCATTTTTTGAAACCTTAACGGCAACTTAGTTGTCGTCATAGACTTTGCAATCCGCATACACTGCACAAAATGACAATACGCATAACCCAAACCACCCAAACAACCCATTTTAGCGCCTTTTGAACCAATGATTGCACCTGACCAAAATCCGTCGCCCCATGCACGGCATGGCTTAGTCGAGGTGAGCGGCCAAGCTATTTGGGCAAGTTTTAGTTCAGAATTAGGAAGTATTTTGGTGGTCGGGCATGGTACTCGGAACCCAAATGGCGCAAAACAACTGATGGACATGGTCTGTCAGATGCAATCCACAGCGCCGTTTGCCAATATTTCTGGCTGCTTTCTTGAACTTTCGGAGCCCTCGATCCAGCAAGCTATGGAACAACTCCATCAACAAGGAATCAGAAAAGCATTGATTGTGCCGGTTCTGCTATTCACCGCCGCCCATGCAATGCAGGATATTCCCGAGGCAGTCAACCAAGCCGCCAAACGGTATGGCATCAAAGTCATCGGACAGACTAATTCCCTAGGAACGCATCACTCTGTCATTGGGTTATCGCATGCACGCTACGGTGAAGTGACTTCGTTGTGCGATGGAGTTCGTTGTCCCGACAACGCTTGCGCTAGGGTTCAATGCTCATCTGGAATATGTGATGGGCAGTTGACAACCATGGGGCGAATTGGGCTTGCCATGGTAGGGCGCGGAACCAGCGATCAACGGGCACTCGCCCACATGCGTCAGCTGACAGAATTGAAGGTGGCACAGTTGTCCACGGTTCGATACCAAACAGGTTTTTTCGCTGGAGGAAAACCAAATGTGGATGAATTGCTCGAGGAAGCTTCCGGCTGGGAATGCGATACAGTTGTGGTACAACCGCATTTGCTTTTCGAAGGTGAATTGATACAGCAGTTACGAAGCAAAGTATTACAATGTCAATTGAGTTTCCCAGGCAAGCAATGGCTTGTTGCGCGGACTTTGGGCGCTGATCGGATGCTGGCGGATGTCTTTTTGGATTTGGCTCGTGAGCATCTAATACGAAATACGAATGAGGCTTAGACGGATGCGTAACATTACACTACTAGCATGTTTATGGGTGGTGGCATGTGGTACGAGCCCTGTGAAGTCCCAAGACGAACTCGATGAAACCAATGCTCCGATTCAACCTCCACAAGAACCCCCGGACACTCTAGCGGGGAATTTGGTTGAATGGGAAGGATGGTCATTTCGCTGGCAATTTCGGGACATCGAAGGATTGATGATCAACGATGTATATTTTCAAGGAAGAAAAGTTCTCAAATCGCTGAACCTGGCCGAAATCTATGTCCCCTATGCACCTGGTGCTCCACGTCCAGAGGATTTTTCGCTAGGTGGCTTTCATGCCAATCCAATGCCGTTGCAGCTAGGTCGCGATTGCGTCGCCTCCGGAAGCGGCTGCCGACCCTTTCACCGTAACGGCACAGCCGCGACTGGCCCCACGGCGGATGTCATGATGCACGAGGAGCCAATCGGGTTCCTTTACGCAGGCACTCAGGGGCGTGCCCCGGGCAAGATGCTGGTCATTTGGTCCATGGTCCATTTTAAGGGCCCTGGTGACGGATATACCTATGTGATCCGATGGAAATTCCGCAATGATGGGAGTCTGTGCCCCGAAGTCGGTGCGACCGGTGGCCTGCAGCATTTGAATATTGGAGCAGGAACCGACGCCGGCATCGTTGTCGGAAAAGATGAGCAAGGCGCAGCGGTGTTTGCTCCCTCGCA
>JANLUJ010001250.1:0-7864 GCA_031363425.1 Pirellula sp. | reverse complement strand
ACCGACTTACCTGATTGTTGGTATACCGACGAGACTGCTACGCTCCGAACCATGGATGCAGCCTTGCAATCGCTTGAACAAGCCGTTAGCCGATTGAGTATTCCACAACCAAGAGCCGCTACGCTCATTAATTCTAGTTTTGAATTGCAAAACGCTACTTCTCGTCGAGGACGACTGTCGGGATGGACAACGTCGATTGCACCAAACGCTTCGGTCGAAGTGGATTCCCGCGCTTCGACCGATGGCAATTCATCCGTAAACATTGAATGCAAAAGCTCTTCTTCAATCGCTTGGATCCAAAGTGATCCGTTTGCTTTAACGCCGTCGGATCGACTGTTCGTTTCATTTCAGTGTGCTGCAGAACAGATCCCTCAACAATTAAACCTCTCTCTTTCAAAATTCGATCCCACTTCGGATCGCTTTGAAACCGTTGTCGTATACGAACTGGCAGATCGAATTCAACAACCGAAGGAGCATGCGAATTGGGGAAACATCGGTATAGACATTTCAAGCGAGTTCCAGAAAGCCATCCGAGGAAATGACCCGACGTTGTTTCGATTGCAGTTTGAGGTGAAGGGCC
Source organism: Pirellula sp. (assembly GCA_031363425.1). GTDB lineage: Bacteria > Planctomycetota > Planctomycetia > Pirellulales > Pirellulaceae > JBKCUI01. The sequence goes on along the minus strand of JANLUJ010001250.1, from coordinate 7,284 downwards.
AAGGACGTTTGTGGCTGGACGATGTGCTTCTTTCGACGACGTTTTTACGTGACAGCGAGCGGCGGGATTTGCGATCCGAACTCTTTCTCGCGCGAACTTCACTGCAACAGGGAGATTCTGGACCAGCCGTTGCAATGCTCACTTCTCCCCGCGGGCGATTGATTCAATGGGGGGACTCAACCGCGAAGGATAGGAAGTTGGCGATGCCAGTTAGACTTAGCCAATCCGACTCCGACGAAGTCCAGCCACGTTCTTCCGAGAATCGAACGAAGTCGGATTTGCGCGTCGATACCAAGACAAACGACACCAAACAGAGGCCCGTCAAGGCTCTTCGCAATTACTGGTGGCCCCGCAAATAGGGGAACTAGAATCCAGGGTGTCCCCGAGTTTTTTTGTTCTTTCTCCCCTTCTCCTCCCGAGCCGAGGTGGAGTCGGGGAACTAGAATTTCGAGCTACCTCAGCAAAACATCAACGGGGGTGTTGGATTCGACGTTTGCTCTACGTTTTGATCGCCAAGATTGCATCCAATGGAACGGAAGTCCGACATCCTTCCACCTTACTAAACCCAGCATCTTGCAGGATTGATGCGTATTCCGCCAAGGTTCGTTCACGACCCTCGGTGCACACGAGCATATTGAGACTCTGCATCAATGCCCAGCGTGGTCCGGTACGATCCTCCCAAAGAATCTTCTCGCCAATCAATAGCCCGCCCCCAGACGGCAATGCGTCGAAAATGCGCCCAAGTAATGTCCGAATCTTCGGCTCGCTCCAGTCGTGCACGATTCGTCCCAACGCAATCAAGTCCGCTCTTGGCAATGCGTCCTGAAAAAAGTCGCCCCCCATAACTTCCATTCGATCCGAAACGCCTGATTTTGCCACCATGCTCTTTGCCAAATCCAGCGCATGAGGGAGATCGAACACAATCCCTCGCAACTGAGGGTATCGCTGGCAGGCGGCGATGGCCAAATGACCGGTTGCACCACCCAAGTCAGCTAGCACCTTGAATCGATTCAAGTCAAATGAGTTGACGACATGTGGTGATGTGATCATGCCAAAACCATGCATTCCCATCAGGAATTCTTGCATTGCATCATCGGTTCGGAAGAAATGCGAGAAAATCGGACCATCCAAGTCAAAGGTTTGTTTCCAACGATTGGAACCGTCTCGAACGGCATCCTCGAGATTCGCCCACATCTTCCACATGACTCGGTTGGAGTAATGGATGTAACCTGTCATTCGACGCGGGCTATCTTGGGTCAAGTACGTCTCGGCTACGGGCGTGTTTGCATACACATCTTCATTTCGGCGGAGTAAACCAAACGACACGCAGCTATCCAGCAATGTCATCAGCGCAAGCCGGTCGCAACAAAGTTCTGCAGTCAGTTCGTCCAACCGTCTTGGGGATTTCAGGGCATCGAACACGCCTAGTTCGACAGCTGCAAACATTGTTTTGGATCTTCGAAACGCTTCAAGAAGGTCGAGGACTATGGCTGGATCAGGGATCGAGAGGTCTGAAGCTAGCATGTTCGCGAGTTGATGTTGAGTAAGAGTACTGGTATGTTGACTGGCAAATAGGATTATCCAACTTGATAATTAGATTGTCCAACTTGATTTCGTCAGATTGTAGCCGTTGATTGGATTGAGCTGGAGCGCAAATCTCGACTCGACATCACAGTCGCATCCGGCAGTTGCGACCAACCGTAGGTCACTCTTGCCGAGAGTGACTATGCGCTGCATGTGCAGCCATTTCGACATGGCTAGGCAATAAATTGGATTCAACCCCTTGGCAAATATACAACTTCCTGAACTTCCACCCCGTGCATTCGACGCGCACAAAGGCTCTTTTGGTCATGCGCTATTGATCGGCGGTGCGTCAGGCATGACTGGAGCGATTGTCTTGGCGGGCATGGCCTGCCTCAGGTCTGGAGCAGGTTTAGTGACACTGGGCATTCCGCAATGCAGTCACTCAATCGTCGCATCGATGAATCCGAACTGCATGACGCTGCCTTTGCCATGCGACGCTGACGGTCGATTAACCTCGGCAGCAGAAGAAAGAATTGCTTCGCGTATGGACAAGGTTTCATGCGTCGCAATTGGACCTGGGTTGGGTCGAAGCTTCGAATCGGACTCGGTCGTAGGAAACCTTTTTACGAAATTCGATGGACCACTCGTTGTTGATGCTGATGGCTTGAACGCATTGAGCGAGTCCAGTTCTTGGCGACGGATCGTAAGCGGTGAAATCGAACGAAGCAATTCGGTACGTATACTTACGCCGCATCCTGGGGAATGGGAGCGACTTAGCGGCATTTCTGCCAAGGACCGAGATGGCCAAATTGCTGTCGCGCATGACCTTGCGGGGCGGACCAAATGCGTTGTTTTGCTTAAAGGGCACCGGACACTGATTACCAACGGAGTGAATTCATTCATCAATTGGACTGGCAATGCGAGCATGGCCGTCGGAGGGAGCGGCGATTGTCTGACAGGCATGGTGGTATCCTTTATCTGTCAAGGAATGGACGGGTACGACGCCACTTGCTTAGCCGCCCACCTTCATGGCCTAGCAGGCGACCTAGCGCATGTGGAACTCGGAACGCCAAGCACACTTGCGACCGATCTAATTCAATTTTTGCCAGCCGCATTCCGAAGTTTGTCAGAACGTTAAAATAGCACGACGCGCAAGTTTTGAAGTTGCATTCTTTTGTTTTCCCGGAGGGAATAAAGACATTAGCCGGTGGTCATCTACCGGTGGTGGCGCTGCGCTTACCACCGGCTAATGGCTGTAATCGCTTCGCGATAAATGCGGCAAGTGTGCAACTCCAAAACGCGCAAGCGCGCAAAGTGATTGACAACACGACACAAGCTAGTGATTGACAACACGACGCGCCGAACAGAATGGCAGCGTAGCGATCGTAATAGCTGACTAACACAAACGGAAGGAGCACGCAGCTGTAGATTGCGATCACAGATGCAGCCTGTTTCGGGGAGAGGGGGAGAAAAACACACCCCATTCGTTCGTATATCGAAAAACGCCAACGGGTGGCGAAGTCTTTAACTATCCTTAAGTCGACCCAAAGTTCGACTATCATAAACGTCCATAGCCAAAAGCCCGTGCCTTCCTGTCAGGAGTTCAACTAATGTATCGCTCGATTTTTGCGCGCATGGTCCTATTTTCAATTCTACTCGTCGACATCCAGTCAACTTCGTCGAACTTATGCGCAGTCGATCCATCCGAAACCTTCAAGATCTGGCCGGCTGGAAAAATTCCTGGCTCATCTCGAGTTAACCCGGCTGAACCAGAGTTCGTTATCTCCGATCGGCGCAGACCCTTCTATCAGATCTCCAATGTCTCTGAGCCGACTGTTGCCGTCTTCCTTGCTCCTGAAAGCAATCGGACAGGCGCATCCGTTTTGGTTTGTCCAGGGGGCGGTATGCAGCGTCTTGCGTACGAGCATGAGGGGCTCGAAATTGCAGACTGGTTGAACCCACTGGGAATTTCTGTCTTTGTGCTCAAGTATCGGGTCCCAGGTCCATCTGCTACCGCGCTGCTCGATGCCCAACGTGCGATGGGATTGGTCCGTCAACGTGCTGGCAAATATGAAATCGATCCCGAGCGCCTAGCGGTGATGGGCTTCTCTGCGGGGGGTGAAGTTGCCTTGCTCCTGGCCACCCACTTCATGGAGCGAGGCTACGAGCCGATCGATGATGCCGACAAAATTTCTTGCCGACCAACCAGCGCCTGCTTGTTGTACACGGGTGGGATTAAGCAAGGAAATGAGATTCGACCAGACATCGTCAGCAAGCTTGATTCGAAAACAACCCCGCCGATGTTTATTGCCCATGCTTTCGGCGATGACAGCATCAACAGCCTTGCTCTCGCCTGGCAACTCAAGGTTTCAGGCGTCCCCTGCGACGTACACATCTACCAAGAGGGTGGGCATGGATTTGGCGCGCGCGACAGCGGTTTGCCATTGAATGGTTGGAAAGTGAGCTATCTACAATTTATTGCGGCTCAAGGATTCATGGATAAGTCGTACCTGGGTCCGTATGCGGACAGGCTTTTTGCGTTGCTGCCGGGAAACGATACGGTGAAAAGGCTATCTACGGACCATAAGGATTTCACGATTGCCGATGGCTATGCCGTTCAACGTCGATTGGTGCGACAGCAGTTGGCTGGCGGGCGACCGGCAGGCTATAAAGCCGCCTATACCAACGCGGCGGCTCAAAAGAAACATGGGCTCGACAAGCCGCTGTTCGGAGTTCTGTTTCGTTCGGGCCGTATCGATGCAATGAAGGGTACAACGCTGGAACTTGGGAAGCCCGAATCGATTATTCTTGAAACGGAAATTGGATACATTGTAAGCAATGGCGTCGATATCTCGACACGAATCAAAACAGTCGCACACATCAAAGGTGCATTCGAAGCGGTAGTACCCGTTATCGAAATACCTGCGAATCTTCGCATTCGCATGGATGGTGAACCTACTGCAGCAGATTCGCTCGCGGCCAACGTTGGATCGTCTCGGTTTTTAGTAGGAAAAAGTGCTGGCACACCGGATGAAGTCGATCCAGACAGTATCAAAATCAAGTTTCAAAAAGACGGCAAGACATTGCACGAAACATCGGGCGATTTTGTCCTAGGTGGACAGTGGAAGAATCTCATCGCAGTGGTTAACGAAATCGTCGACCAAGGCTACACACTCCATGGCGGGGACATCATCATTTGCGGAGCTCTAGGAGAAATTCACGTTGCGGAAAAAGGCAAGTACCATGCCGACTATGGTCTGCTTGGAAGTTTGGATATTGAACTCAAGTAATGGTAACTGAAGCAACACCAATTAATCCGCAGCGGCTTGAATGTCCTGTACTTCTGCATCAAACGGAACTTCATCGGAAAAGAGATACCTGATGAAGTAAACCAATGTCGCCAAAATCCCCCATGACAATCCGATGACGACTCCGAAATCCAGCACGCCTCGCATCGGTTGCGGGAGTTGTCGAAATAGAATCACGAGCATCGTAATCATCACGATCAATACGAATACCGTAATTCTTCGTCGGCGTGGTGCATCAAAAAAACCCATGCAAAACAATGGTGCCAGCAACAATCGAAAACTAGTGCAGTGATTCCGCAAATAGAGTGCACGGGCAGCCACGCGGGGCGAATAGCCTCGCTGAAACCCACGATAGCCTTCGCTGTACGCCATAAAAATTGTCCAGACAATAAGTATTATCCAATGATAAACTGCAAGGGGGTAGTTTATTGCCTCGAGGCAATGGCCCACCATACGAGCCACTGCGAAACCGAGCACAGTCATAGCACCACCGACACCCCAAAAAGCCCCCACAAATCCAAGGTTTCGATGCAAGTACACTTGGTGGACAACTCGCGATACCTCACGTACGCGAGTTTCGGCTTCGACTTGGTTCAGTTCATCTCGTTTATCTTCAATGCTTTGCATTCGTATTGCAATCTCTTGTGGACCGGTCTCGGGGTAGGTCGCACCTGCCGGGTACGACTTTACGTGCAAGTGCAGCGCCTAAATGCTTCACCGCAGGCCGAACAAGGCATATCATGACGTTGATTCGCCAAGGTCGTCAATGAGCGTTCTTGCAATTCGACAAGAGATCGTAGCAACCGCGTAGCAATCGGCTTCGTCAAGAACTCTTTAGCTAGATTCCATAGAGATTTCGGGCGGCTTGAATTGTATCGCTGTCCAAGTCGCGATGGCGTCCTTTTTCAACAATCTCATACATTATGCTACCCTGACCGCGATGAAAAAGGCCAATGCAATGACCGATCTCGTGTAAGGCCAGGGACTCGATGTCAAAAAGAGTTGATTCATTCACGTCATCATCGATATGACTGCTCCACAGTTTCAGGCGATTGAAACACATGCTGAGCGGCGGCGATGACGAATACATGGTATTGGGCTCAGGAAAGTCTGCATGGGCGACGACACTGTCGCTGAGAACGCCATGTGGATCTAGCGATTCGGAGCTCCACGAAGCAACAACGTCTGCCTGAGAGACGCTGCCTACGAACCCAATTTGAATGCCAACGCTTGCACGATTCCAAGTTTCCGCGGCCCGCTCAATGGCTCTTTGGAAGTCGCTGGCATTGATTCCCAAAGGCAATAGGTTGTGTGAGTTTACGAAAAAAGTAATATTGGACTTGTCCCAACCTTTTTCCGTTTGCTGAGCCCACTCAATACCATTTCGCAATCTATCTGGGAATTTGGGAATCCCATCCGGAGCGATGTTCCAATGACCACAGCGCGGTTTAAGAAGTTCCTCGATATCCTCGGCTTGTAGTCTGTGCCGTTGCGAGGGTGCAATTGTAGCACCACGCAAAACTCGATTTACCTTGACCCAATCCTGCATTTGACGTGTTTTCGGCTTCGCTTGAACCAATTGTTTGGAAGACGCTTCATTCCTGGCATCGTACAGGTCGTCTGATCCGATGTTCATTCGCCTCGTGTTGCGCGTCAGCTCTAGAGTAGGTAAGGCCCGGGGTGCTGTTGCGTATTGCTCCCAAAGTTGCGCCACCTGTCGATTGTTCAATGGCTTACCGCGTTGGCGTCGAAATTGTCTCGCAATGGAATGATCGGCCACTATTGCAATTGCTTCTCAGTTAGGCGACCGGCTGGAGTTGCGCAACTTCTATCCCGGAGGGATATCAGAAATTAGCCGGTGGTTGAGCGGAGCGACACCACCGGAAAAAGATTCGTGCAGTGCGTTCCGATCCTGAAGGGATCGAAGATTCTTCGACCCCTTCAGGGTCATTCGCGTGTCCTTTCGTTCCTCCGGGGGTGCGTCGCTTCGCAGCGACCCCCGACTACTATCTGAAATCCCTATCGGGATAAAAGCAATCCACATCGGATTAAAAACGGAATATTTATCGAATGAAGAAGATTCGCAAATCATTAAGTCAATACCAGTTTTTTAACAGCCCAGCCTAAGCCGCACACGTGCACTACTTAGGACACCAAACCTTGGTTGAAGGGGAGGCAAGCTCCCCACAACCCAACATTTTCGTTGCCGAAAATGCTTCGAAGCGTTGCTCTGGGGACAATGCTACTGCTGGTTCCGCACGGCCCAGGGGGCCATGCTACTGGTGGGTTACCGCCTGCTGTTCGCCTTGAGTCTTATCTAGAATTGTCCGTTACTGGAACTTTCAATGTTGGAAGTGGAACTTCAATTTGGTCGTTGCGATTACGTTCGACGGTAAATGCATCGGTGACTGTAACGTTGGCTTTGGACGCTTCACCTTCTTTCGTAAAGACG
>JANLUJ010000422.1:0-1549 GCA_031363425.1 Pirellula sp. | reverse complement strand
TCCATCCCGGACTGGTCCGTGGGTATCAGCCGCTTGTTTGGGAACAAATCGCAGGAATTACGAAATTTCTTAAAATAAATGCTTTGCCTGCGAACCTTGCAAACGATACCATAGTCTGACTCGTGCCCCGAAGAAGTTCCTTGGGGCACTTTTTTAAATTTCATCGTCATCTCTCAATCTGCGCCTAACGGTGTAGGGAGGCTGCCATGCGTAAAGTCAATTTTGCTCAACGTTGTGCCAATGTGATCGCTTCAGTGCGAACAAGCGCGATTGTGGTGGGCAATTTGGTGCGCCAGCTCCTCCTGCATCTTCTACATGCGCTTACAGGTACGTCGAGTAAATCGCCGGGCAACGAACGCCCCGAGATTTATTCGTGGTCCAAGGGTTGGCTGGGTTTTATGGGGCCAATGATGGTTCCCGTCAAATCTAGCTTATCCATAAGGTCCACAAGCAAACGCGATAGTTAATCGATTTGCTTGACAAAAGCTTGCTTCATTCAACTGCCTAGCAAGCTTCACGGAAAACGTACCCACGGCAGTTGGCACGCGAAAAGTCCAGGTGTTGAGTTTTAGCTGCCTGCTCGGAATGACAAAGCATTCCTGAGGAATGCATGCTAAATCGCATCGCAATCAAGACTTCGACATCCCAAAATCTCATGGTTGCATCGGCCGGTTGATCGATCCGATTTGTGAGCTAAATGGATAGAGTCGTTGTATTGATCAAGACCTCTCGCGTGGTATTCAAAAATCCATTCCATAAAGCTGACTTCGCTAGGAAAGCGATCGATACGCGATGGAATTCAACGAGAGACGAGATGATCATGACATTGACAACCTCCCGAATCGACACCTACGAAGATCTGAGCTCCACCAGCGTTGTGGACTTGGTTATCCAAGCACAGAGCGGAGATCGCAGCGCTCAAGAACAACTCTATTGCCGATTCCAGCAACACGTATTGTCGATGGCATACAAGCGATTGGGAAACTGGGATGAAGCACAGGAGTTGAGCCAAGATGTTTTCATTCAAGCGTTTCGCAGATTGAGCCAGTTGCATGTACCGGAGGCATTTGGAGGATGGTTGCGACAGATTGTTCACCGAATGGCGATCAATCGTGTTACGCGACGACCAAAGCCGATGTCCGTAGATCACGAGATTTTGGAGGCAACTGTTACGTGTCATAGCGATCCACTGGATGCAGTTTTGAGTGGCGAACAAAAGATGCAGGTTCATCAGGGCTTGAACCGATTAGGTGATCTCGACCGAAAGACCTTGGTCGCGTTCTACTTAGACGGCCAAAGCTTGAACCAGATGAGCGATTCATTTGCAGCGCCAATCGGAACGATCAAGCGACGATTGCACGTCGCAAGAAAAAGACTGGCAAAGGAATGCGAAATGCTTCAAGCGGTCTGAGCCGAAAGTGCAACGGCACGCGAGCGCAGTTAATTACTTACGTTAGTTCAGGCTGAAAACTACCATTTGTCGCCAACCTTCTGGCGAGCGTAGCTACGCTCGCCAGAGCGTGGCATCGTCGCTTTTGTTGCCAATTGC
>JANLUJ010001187.1:0-6040 GCA_031363425.1 Pirellula sp. | reverse complement strand
ATTGTAATGGGCTTGGAACACGGGCCAGGGGCCTCAGCTACAGCATCTTGTGTAGCCAAAAAGCCCGAACGATCCACCGGTCAAGCCGGTGGGATTCCAAAATACCACAGGGCAGTGGGATTCCAAAATACCGCAGGCTTGTCCTGCTGGATTATTCTGCTTTCAGGCTAAACAAAGCAAGCAGTTCCAGCCTCTTTGGCTAGTGTATCGATTTCAACACTAGCTTCCGCTTCGTGCTATTCTTTGCCGTAGTGCTTTACCTGGTCCCAGTAGGCGTCAAACGCGTTGGGTTTGTGGAAATCCGGGCTGTTATCGAAGTCGTGGCATACGGCGCACTTGTCGCTTGCTCGATCCAACGGTAGTTTCATTTCGTTTCGAAGTTTTTTAATCATTTCGTCATCCGCTTCAAAATCGCCCAGTTCAGCGCCAGCGTGCTTTGCGCCTGGGCCATGGCAGTTCTCGCATCCATTGGCAACCATATGTGGTGTTGTTTCCAGCGACTCATATCCTGTTCGATAAGGAGCAAAGTTTTGAGGGTTCCAACCCGTAACGTGGCAAGCTAAGCACTCTGGGTCAAAATGCCTCGCCATCGAGCGTTGCGGAGGTTGGACAATCGAGTCCGTGGCGTGCGCATGAGGCGTGTTTTTCCAAATTTCAAAGGCGGTCGTATGGCACTCGCCGCACTTCTCAGAGCCAATGAACTCTCGAGTAGATGGATGCGTCATTGGTCTTTTGCCGAGTCCCTCGACCGTGACCATTTTGAGTTCATCTTGATATTTCCCAAACAACTCTGTAACTCGTGGCGAATCTTCGAATTGGGAACTGAGCGCGACGCGCTGGTATTTCCACGGTTCCTTAGGATTGTCAAAAACGCCAAACAATCCTGCATACATCCCTTTCGTACCAACTTGAACCATTAGGCTCGATGCGCCTATTTTCTCTGGCTGAAACGCTGGTTCACCGAACCCTCCAGACGTGACAATCAACGAGAAATCGGGAACTGCTTTGGCAATGATTCGCGATTCTTCGAGCGATGCGTGGGAAATGAGCACCATATAGTCACACTTCTCAGCCTTCATTTGATCCGACACCGCTTTAAGCGATGGAATGGCCTCCGAAATCTTGATTTCCTCGTTGTTTACGTTTCTTGCGTTCTCGTCGCCAAGCACTGCCGTAATCCCGATTTTCTTGTTCTTAATTGTTACGGTGTTGTACTTCACGTCATATCCCGGCAAGACTTCGACGTTTGCAGATACGAACAGGCCCTTCTTATCAATCATTGGTAAAACCAACGCGTCGTTGATGCTGAGCAACAAATCATCTTCACCAAATGCGACCGCTTGGTATTCCAACAAACCAAATGCCGATGCAGACCAACTAAATTTAATATCCGCTTGACGACCACGTCGCGGGTCCGACGAGTCCTTTGACACTCGGAACACTTGGCCGCCACCGTCAATCGGCAGTACGCTCCAGCCTCGCTGTCGTATGGATGTCAAAAACGTGTCGCGACGGCTTAATCCACCTTTTTGGTTTTCCAAACCCGTGCATCCACAAGGCTCAATGTAACCCGTCTGACTACCAGTAACAAAAAAAACAAAAAGCGGATCTCTCCAATCGACAGCAATCTTCTGGTTCTTTTCTTCATCCGTGGCAACGGTTATCGGAACGCCGTTGTCGGGTTTGGGTGGATCCTGCGGCGCTTTGATTCTCGCAACATCCGAAGCAACATCAGACACATTTGTCGGAAATCGGATCTGCACCTTGGTTTGCTTGACGTCCCCCTTAGTACCCAAAGATCCCTTCGGCGGCTCGCCATAGAGATTGGGCAGGATGATTGAGACGCTCAGACCAATGCTCAATGCAAGCAAAGTCTTGAAAGTACTTCGCCTGTTCGAAACACTTTGATGATCTGCCACAGTTCCAAGCTCCTGCAATGCAAGCAATCGATTTTCATTATTCCAAAATGCGGAACTTGATGTACATCGGAAACTGTGGAGCGCTTTCCATATTGGTTTCCAAAACTATTTTCGCAAAATCCTTTGCGAATGCTCCTGCGAACTCGATGGGCGGAGTACCTGGCGGGATCTCGAGCGTAACTGAGTACATTTTTTGTTTTGGTGTAACTTTTACCTCGGCGATCGTGATCTTTAAGACACTCGCTGCCGCAGGCGGAATCACTTTAGCAACTTTAAGCTGGATATCGCCAGCCTCTTCCGTTTTGACCGCTAACACAAAACTCTTTTTCAATCCCTCTTCGGGCTTGGCAGTGCCCAGTACAAAAATGTTTTTCTCTTCGCTGTAATCTGGTCCGCCAATCACGCGAATGGGCGAAACGGATCGGCCCTGAACTGGAAAGTTGATCGTTTCTTCGGGGCCATCCGCTTTGTCTGGTTTCTTTCCAAAAATCATGTTCCCAGAAAACGGACCGGATGGAATGCCTTTAGCCACGTTGATAGTGAAGTCTACGCAGTAGCGAGCTTCTGCAAATTCTGGAACTTCATCCTTCTCAAGCTTCCTTGCGCTATCCGTTACGCAAGTAATTTTTGTATTGAGGGAGTTATCCGACCAACGGGTAAATTGAATTTCTAGAGGCGATTCTTCAAAACTGTACATCCTGGCCTTAAATTTGGTTTCCTCGCTGGAAAGAATAGTTCGTAGATCGGCCGTGGGTGGATCGAACACGTGCGCTTGTCCAATCTTTCCTTTGATAGTTAGCTTGATTTCTTCCTGGTCGACCGCGCTGGTCGCAATAGTTGCAGTTTGAGCAAAGTCAGATAATACTCCTTCTGCTAGCCACTCCAGTTCAACCTGAGTTTCTTCGCCTGGCTTAAGCGATTTTGCGTCGAGTTTGCCGACAGTGCATTTGCAAGAAGCCGTTTTGTATTGCAATTCGACGGGCGACTCCCCAACGTTTTTGAAAATGAAATTGTGCGACCGCTTCGTCCCCAGTCGCATCGTACCGAAATCGAGCTCCGTCCCACCGATTACCTCGATTTTTCCAGGCTTTTTCTCCGAAGACTTGCCTTTCTCAATAAATCCTTCCATGTCTGCATCGGCACCCATCACATTTTTGATGTCGGCGGTTCGCTTTTTGAATTCATAGAATGCGACTCCATAACCAATTCCAATACACGCAACAATCAAGATTAACGTTCGCATTTTAAGGCTCAAACAAACCGGATTCCGGCGGCAAAAGGATATACGTTAGGGACTCGCCTAAGGCAGATTAGTACGCAACCATTGTAGAATGGGTTCGCCTTTGGCATAACCAGGTTTTTGCCCTGATCTAGCTGGTCCGTCGAGGGGGCTAACAGAATTTTCAAGCTCTTTAGGAAAATAGACAACGACGGCAGCAAGTTTCCTATCGAGGTGTGGCGTTTCGCGTTCAATGCTTTCCACTTTGCTCCGATGCTGTTTGGCCTCGGCGTATCTTCCACACCATGCGGCGCCAATTGCAGCTTGCAATTGGGTTGAGGCGGAGTTGGGGTAACTCTCAGCGGCTTTGAAAAAATATTGGTACGCAAGCTCCTTTTTTAAAATCGACGAGGAATTGCCTTGATCCCCCCCGGGTTCGGAATCCGCCAAAATAGCATTCCACGTTCCGCACTGAAAGTACGATATCCATTGGTTTGGGGCCCGACGGATGAACTCGCGGCAGCAAGCCTCAAATAAGTCGGCGTACTTCTGTCTCACATTCGAGGATAGGTTGTTTCGACGAAGCAATTCGACACATTGATTCGCGACATGCAATGGCAAGTTTGGATCGAAGGGATCCGCATGGATGAAACTAAGCCATTCGCTTGGCTCTTGGACCGCGATGTCTTTGTCTGCAATTGTGCTCATCACGGCAGACGAAGCTAAAACTGGCAGGCACATGGTTCTCGCAAAATCGGTTGCTACAAAAACGATAAACAACAGGCCGGTGGCTGAAAGGAACCCCGTCCGAAGAACAGCTCTATTGGCTACGTAACTCCCGGAGTTGTTCATACCAAAGGCCAGTCCAACCAGGACGCAAACCGTGTTCATTAAGCCGGGCTGCATCCATCCTCCCGAAGCGAGTAAATGAATCAGAATAACACTTGCTGCGATGAGACAAACGGTTGCGCACTCTTGGTTATTCACGATCCATTGAACTCGCTCCACCATCAAGAACACCGATACGGTTACCATAACGAAGAAAAGGCTCGATGCCAGTGAATCGGCATCACTCAAAAAAATCCCGAACAACAATATTCCAACGCAACCAACAAGACCCCCAAGGGCGATTGCAGGTCGCCCTCCATCGGTTAATGGAGCTTTTGGTTGAAATGGATTGGCCGCTTCGAGGGCTGGAAGTCGGCTTAGCTCGAGCATTTTCAAAAACAGGATCACAAGGATCGAGACGAGAAAAAAGAGAAGCGGCAATCCGCCTGCGGTAGCGGTTTCCAATATGAAGTTGTGAGGGTCGGCCGGCGATTCGGAAGCGGTAATCGCTTTGACTCGATTGTAGTTCTCTTGGAAGTTGGCTACTCCGTAGCCAGTCCATGGCTTGGCTTCAATGAGCGCAATTGCCCCTCGCCAATAATCAAGCCGATACGACATGGATTTCCCCGCCTCGGCTACTATCATCGGATCGCGAATAAGCACCCCAGCTATTGCAACAAGACAAACCACCGTAATAGCCGCGACTAAGCTGCGAAATCGATTTGCGAGATTCCATCCCTGTTGTCGGAGCGCGGGATGAACAATGCACGCAGCAAGCAAGCAGACCAAGCTCGCTAACCAAGCCGAACGACTCTTCGACAAGAGCAAGGTAACAAAGAAACCGCCCATCAAAACGGCCCCGAGAATAATCGATCCCAATTTCGCATTCTGTACCTTGGAAAGACCGCTGAACGACGCCCGTTGGCTAGAGAGCGAGACAGCCAAGAACACCAGCCATGCTGCCATTAAGCCCGCAAGCGAATTGGTTAGAGCAAAGGGGCCGAGAGGTTCCAAGCTTTCAAGTCGATTGGTGAACTGAATCGCTTCTGCGGAACCAGCAACAATATCTAACTCCTCAAAAAAAGAATTAGGATCAGATGCAAATCTCGCACGAAAAGCCGGCATGCTAATGAAATACTTGTAGCCGGCATGAGCAACGGTTCCTGCGGCGCAAGCTAGCATCAAAGCAAGCAACGATCCAGTGATTCGGAATCGCAAGCACAACTTCGCTACCGCGAGCATCAATATCCCTTCGGCAATCCATTGCCAACATCCGTTGTAAGCAAAACGCGCATTTCCTTGCCCAGGCACGTATGTAGTGCAAAACCATAGCCAGCTGGCAAAAACCGTGCACGCTACCGTTAACCAAACGAGGAGCTTGTCGGGGCTACTTTCCCCAAAGCACAATACGGAATCAATCGCCACAAAAAACCCGATTCCCAATGCAATGAGAATGAACGTAAGAGAATAGCCCAATGAGACGCTGGTCGCATCACAGGGATTGATCTGGGAGGAAACAAGACATATTGCCAACATGAAACAAGCGAGTTGCAATGGCAATCGATAGATCCATGACTTCTTTGGTTTATCGATTTGATTCACATCAATGCTCATTGTGCAAATGATCGCTCATTGACTTTCAACTAGGAACCACTCGATTGACTCGGTCCAGTAAGGCTTTCTAGAACGCCGACCAAAGCAAGCATGCAGAACACAATCGACAACACAATCACTGCTCCCCAAATGTCGGTTCTTGGCAACAGCAACGCTCCTAACGAGCAGGTGACAGTAGCCAGATAAATGGTAATCACTGCCTGCTTCTTGGTCATGCCAAGGTCTACTAGACGATGCGAAAAATGTCGTTTGTCGGCTTGAAATGGACTACGCCCCTCACGGATCCTGATCCATATCACACTTGCCATATCGTATAGGGGGATAGCTAAAACGCACAACGGAGCAAGCACGGCATGGGGCGTCGCCCCCTTGGCTCCTGTGTAAGTCGACAAAAGCGTCGCAATCGCGATCCAATAGCCAACAAAGTAACTACCCGCATCACCCATGAAAATAGTTGCAG
>JANLUJ010001176.1:0-1548 GCA_031363425.1 Pirellula sp. | reverse complement strand
CTGCATCGAGCTACGCCCGGCAATTTGGATCCTGGGACAACGCATTTCAGCAACTCCACAAGGAGCAACTGCAACGTGCACGGACGATGGCACACGAAAGGTTATGCACGCTTTTTCCTAATGTCCTTGCCTACTATGATTTCTTTGTCCTGGACCGGAAGCTGAGTCTTTCCATCCAACCGGCGGTACCCGTCCCGATCGGCTACTCGGCCTACTGGCCTATTGAACCCGATTCCCGGCACGTCATCGATATCACGCTCGGAGTACTTCTCTCGGATTCCATCGATGTAGAGATCCTGGGTTATGTCGTCCTGCCACGTGGCCTGGTTGGACAGGAGGCCTGGCGAATCAGTTCTACCTCGGTGCGAACGGAGTTATTCGGCCGCACCGATCTTGAGTTTTTGAAGAGTTTCCTATGAGTCAATTTCCCTTTCAGAAAGTCATCCTATGGATCTTATTGCCGACATCGTACCCTTTAAGTCTCGCCGTTATGAAGCGATTCTGATTACGAAGATCAAGGTTATCAACTCGCGGAACCGCGATCAAGAACAGTTCGAAATGAACGTTGGGAGTATTAAGCAGAATGGAATGCTTAAGCCCGTCCGAGTCAATGACAAGTTTATTTCCCGCTCCGGCATGTATGAGCTGATCTGTGGAGAGGGACGACTCACAGCCCACCAGCGGCTGGGATATGAGTCAATCGTGGCTGAAGTGGTAACTTGCGATCGCAAGGAAGCCTACCTGCAATCGCTGATCGAAAACATCGCTAGGACGAAACCCGACAGTATGGACTTCGCTCGCGAGATCAAGCGACTCTACGATGAGGGTTGGTCCTTTTCACAGTTGTCTGGAATTACCTGCAAATCAGAACACTATGTGCGCGACTATGTCCGGCTGATCGAACAGGGAGAGGAGCGCCTGATCCACGGTGTCGAACAAGGGGTTTTTCCAATTCGGTTCGCGACGCAGGTGGCCAGCACCGAGGACAGCTCCCTGCAGAACATTTTGATGGATGCCTTTGATGAAGGCTTGGTCACGACCAACAACTTTTCGCAGGCGCGACGTATTATCGCCGCAAGATCTCGGGACCCTAAGTCTAGCAATGCGGCCAAGTATGGTGCGGCCAAGTATACCGTCAACCAATTGAAAACAGATATTGAGGATGCGACCCGAGTCAAATCCTCATACGTCCGAGAAGCCAAGTCGAAGGAAAATCGATTCATCACGCTTCTCAATAGTGTCAACGCATTGTGGAAGGATGCCGACCTTCACCAAATCCTCCGCGAGGAGAAGCTTTTCGATCGGCCTGTTCTTTCAGGAGAATTTCATTATGTGCCACAATAATTCAGTAGTTTGTTCGATGCCAGACGATGGAAAACCAGTCGTAGGTTTGGATATACCGATCGTCAAATTGGTACCGCGATCCGAACGCGTCGTTAGCTCGAAGTACATTAAGCGAATCGAGGCGAGCATGCGAGCGGTAGGTATGCTTGATCCCTTCGTCGTCTTTCCACAGGGTGATAGCTACGAGATCCTCGACGGATGCTT
>JANLUJ010001163.1:0-4963 GCA_031363425.1 Pirellula sp. | reverse complement strand
GAATTCAGTTGTTTCTGAATTCTTACGAATTCAGCTACGGTAGTTTTTATTCCGCCGCTCGCCTTAGATCGCTTTCGGATCAATCCGTGTGAAACCTATTGCGATGAGCAGGGCGAGAACAGTTGAGGACAACTGTTCTACTATCAATCAACTTGCTCGACCACTAAGAGTTGGTCGACGCCGGGCTGCTGGATGATTTGCTGCTTGCCATTGGGCCAAGTGATCGTGATGCGATCCACCGATGTGGCCGCGCCCAACCCGAAGGTCACCGGTAATTCGACTTGCGAAAGATAGCTGCGTGTCGGACTGACTCGCCTAGCCTGAGTTACGTCGCCAACGCGTACTTCAACAAGTGCACCTATTCCATCGCGATTCGAGGATTTGCCAACTAACTTAACTCGCAACCAATGGTTGTTCAGCTTCTGATCGTTGCGAAGCAATCGAGGCTTTTGGCCACAGCCGAGGATCAGCAAATCCAAATCGCCATCGCCATCGATATCAGCATAAGACGAGCCGCGTCCAACCATTGGTTTCTGGAAATCTACGCCGGTCACCTGCTCGCCGCACTTAATGAACTCCGTGTTGTATTGAGCTCCTGCGTTCCAAAACAATTGAGGCGATTGCTCGTAGTGTTGGCTTGCTTGAACCTTGGCGATGTCATCTTCTAAGTGCCCGTTGGCTTGGAATAGATCGAGCCGGCCGTCCAAATCGAAATCAAGAAACAACACTCCAAACGTAAGCTCCAATCGCGTGGCTGGCCCAAAACCATTGGCGACCGCTTCATCGTAAAACTGAAGGTTTCTCGATCGCGACACGTAAAGAGCAGACATCTCGTTCGCGAAATTTCCGATTGCAATTCCGATCGCCGAATCGTTTCGAAAGGCGGCCGCATCGATTCCCATGGCGCCACGTGCTGCCCCCGCCGAATCGAACGCGACCCCTGCTAGCGCGCCCCTCTCCTCAAACTTTCCTTCCCCCAAATTATGAAAAAGAAAGTTCTGCACAGTATCATTGGCGATCACGCAATCCAGTTTGCCATCGCCATCGAAATCCTCAAACACCAGCCCAAGCGACTTTCCCATTGGTACGGAAGTCGCCGGGTTAATTACATGAAATCCCGCCTCCGCGGAAATGTCTGTGAATTTCCCTCCGCCATCGTTTCGAAACAACGATGGAAACGTTCCCCCGAAATGTTGGGGGCGTCCATAAGCTCTTTCATTCCCGCCCAGCAATCGAAACTCCTGAGCAAGATCAAACGCTCGGTTCCATTCGACGTAGTGACAAACCATCAAATCAAGATCACCGTCTTGATCGCAATCGAACCAGCCACACGAAGTACTCCATGCATTTTCGACACCGCCTACACCAGCTAGGTCGGTGACCTCCAAGAATTTGCCATCTTCGTTGTGATAAAGCCGATCTTTGCCCAAGCACGAGATAAACAAGTCGACTCTGCCATCATTGTCGTAGTCGCCGCAAGCCGCCCCCATACCGAAAAGCGATACGTCGAGCCCAGCCGCCTTGGTGACATTCGAAAAAAATCCTCGACCATCATTGGCATACAACGCGAGCGCGCTCAAAGGCTTGGCCGCATCTCGCTTTCCTGGCCAATCGCAAGAATTGACGAGCAAGATATCTTGGTCGCCATCCGCATCGAAGTCAAAAAACGCGCAGCCGCTTCCCATGGTTTCCGGAAGCAGTTTTTCGCCGGCAGCGCCACTGCAATGAACGAAACGAACACCTGACGAGTCTGTGATATCAACCCAAGAAATCGTTGGAACTATCACGTTGGGCAATTCACGAATGACTGGAGCCTCAAGCGGGTCGACGACTGCAATCTCGGTCTTTGGTTTTCGAGTCAACACAAAGTACGAGATGCCTGCGATCAATCCAATTAGGATGAAAACAATGGCAGAACCCAAGAACGCGCGGCCTATAACCGCATCGTCTTCCACACGTTCATCCCGATCCTGTAGCTCGCTCATCCTAAACAACTCATTCTGGTGCCGCGTGTAATGGATAAATAACCAAGGGCTCCGCGGCGCTATTCGCCGCAGGGTATTTCTTTCGTCCCTCGCGCACCGCTATCCCTTGAGCATTGTCATCGGGTTTGTACTTTAAATGAAGTTTCTTATGCGTTTTTTCCAATTCACCTTCACCCAACGCGCTGTAAATCAGCCCTAAATTGTAATGCGCATTTGCGTTCTCTGAATCGATTGAGATCGCTCGTTGAAACTGGTTCGCAGCTTCGCGAAGCAGTATCTGTCGTTGCTTGGTTTGTGAATCGAGCCGCATCTGTTCCGCGCGATCAAAAATGGTGCGGCCAAGCGTGTTTAACACTTCGATGTCGCGACTGAAATCAAACCCGCGGGATTTTCGCTCCTCAGTGGTCTGATCCACGATCGTTCGGAAATTCGCTTCTGCCTCAACGAGTCGTCCCTGCTCGCGATTTGCGAGACCACTAAACCATGCCATCGTCCACTCTGGCGCCACCGGGTCGGTAACTTTGGCCGCTCGCTGAATGGCGTCGACGGCTTCATCGATACGACCTTCGCGCAAATACACTCGAGCCAAGTTTACCGGCCCATCAAATCGGTTCATTTTTTCGACCATTTGAAAAGCTTGCTCAGCCTGCTTCAGTTCGGATTTCCCCTCAAGAAACAAACCGATCCCATAATCGTTCCAACGTTGCCACCCCGGAATCTTGCAGTCACCGTTTTTCGGTTCGTCTGAACCTCCTTCGATCGGAAACACCACCGAATCCATTGCAAGCGTCAACACAGGCAGTGGATTTCGATAGACCTCATCGTCCGTGTATGCAGTATTCGAAACCAATCTAAGTTCGCTCGATTCACTAGTCGCAATGGGGTTGTCACCGGGTTTCTGACGCTTGTGAATGAACTCCATGTATTCATGGTCAAACTTGCGATACTGCAATTTGACCGTTGCTGTAATCGGCTGCTTGATGTCTTCTGGAACGCGGAAGGAATAGTGGGCAACCTGTCCAGACCCGGGGGGAATTTGGTGGTTATACAATGGGGTGAAGATGTCTTGTGGGTTGCGTCTGTTGATGCGATTTCCGTTGCGATCCAACATAAAGACATTAATAAAATGAGAACGTCGATCCACTTCGCCCTTAGCGTCCATTCCGCCACTTTGGCCGATGAGCTGGTCGCCACTCTTCACGGTCACCTCGAGCCAAACTTCGTTTGAGTCCACGGTTCCCTGAGTGAACTCATGTCCAACTTTCAATGTCCGCACAACGGATTCGAGCAAGTATTGCGAACCAGGCTTGAGTTTAGGCACTTCGGGGCGAATGGGTCCTAGCAGTTTGCCATCGACACGGGCGTCCTCTTTGAGTGCAAAGATATCCACCCGCATCGTTCCCTCAAGGAATTTTTTGTGCTTGTCCTCCACTTCGCTTAGGAAACCCCGCAGTGCGGGAAGCCCCGTATTGCCCGCCGCAAAAGTGTGGTCATGAATCGAAAATTTACTGCCCGCTCCAGCAAATTGCTTGGCTCCGAAGTCATTCGATTCCTCCAATTGCATATGGCAGCCAGCGCATGCCTTTTGCGATTTTTCAGGATAGTAAAAGCTTCGCGCACCATGTCCCGATACTCCGCTGTTCAACCAGGAGTCGTAGTGATTCTGTCCTCGTAAAAAGTCTTTGTACTGATTGAGGGCAAATGGCAAGTGCACCTTATGGCATGTCGAACAGAACTCAGAAGTCTTGTGGAAATCCTTCAAAAAAGTCTTCTTGTGAAAAGACGGTTTTGCTTTGATTAACTGTTGATTCACCCATTGAAGAAACGGATTTTCGCTAAAAGCAAATGGGTAATGCAATGGCTCCTCGATCGTGAAATCGGCGTTGCCGCGAGTCGAATTGACGTTCGTTACAGCGTGACAAACAGTGCATGTAATCCCCGCTTGCGACGTCGGATGATTGACATCGTCAAACTTCGGATCGTCGAATGCTCCACTGAAGAATGGGACAGGATCATGGCAACCAGCACACCACCGCGAAGCCTTGACGTCTCCATCTCGCTTGAGCGAAACCTCTCGAGTCTCGCGAACGCTGGCGAGGTAGGCTGGATTGTTGAACGAACTGAAACGGTGGGCGCTGTGGTTCCAGCTCTTGTAAGCGTCTGGATGGCATTTCAAACAGTATTCGTCATTGTCGAGGTTTTTGGCAGAGATGAACGCTCCGTTCGACGTTCGCGCGAGCGAAGGTTCAAAGTACTTTACGCCATCTACCGAACCTATCTTGTTCCATTCTCGTGGGTCTTGAGTATGCATTCCAACCATCACGGCGACTGATGCGATTGCGATTGCACCATAGGCAATTCCAAGTTTCCATTTCACCTTCTGGCCTACTAACCGATGCATCCAATACAGCCAAATCGTAACCACCGGAAAGATAACATGGACCCAATACACGACCGCACGAGTAGACGGATGTTTGAGATCAAAAACCTCGCCGATTCGCACCAACAATAAGCCTGTACCCAACACCACGAGGCTGACTGCAAAAAGCGCATAACCCACTCGAATGGCTCGCTTGTTCTTTCGCTTGCGTGCGGTCAACATGTGGATCAATCCAAATATCACAAACGGTACTAAAAAAATGAGTCCAAGCACCACATGTCCCAGGAACATGACCATGTAGAACTGGTTCTGATAGGTCTCGCCGCGTTGCCATTCAAGGAACGTGATAGTTGCCAAATAAAGTGAATTAGCACCCAGCAAGGACAGCAAAGCAAAGACCACGAAGAGGAGTCGCTTCAATCTCTTGCCGATGGGAGGCGTGTAAGCCTTTTTTGTGGTCGCTGTCGACATAGGGTACTATTTCAGTGCAGGTTGAAGAACCTTCTCACCCATTATTGGAAGTGAGTAGATCATTTTTTGGTGAGGGTCGGCAATTAGCAATGTTTCGCCTTGCTTCGCCAGACCAACCGGATTTTTC
>JANLUJ010001158.1:0-3566 GCA_031363425.1 Pirellula sp. | reverse complement strand
TGGTAGGTCCGTTACCAGCAGCCTCAACACAGCGACCAAGCGGAATGATCCCGGCGGCCACGGCGGCACTTGTTGCCAGCTTCGTCGCCGTCACAAAATTGACGTCGTCTCCAACCGCAAAGGTGGTCGCTCCAGCTTTGTCACAGTTGAAGACTGCCCCTTGCTTGCGACAGATTCCAGCCGTTTCGTTGGCTGCAATCGGACGATGAGTGATGCCAAGAGGCTTGCTATTGGCAACCACAACATCACCAGCAGCGAGCGCCGTACCGCCGTTGGTGTAATCGATTGCATCGCCATGCTTCAAATAATCGTGTGACATCCGCTATAAGTCCCCTTTTCGAGTAGTACTGTTTGTTGATTCGAACGTAGACCAACTGTGATTACGCTTCGCCCTTGGACTTCATTCCCCCGCGTGGATCCTGAAGTGCCACACCAAAATCGTGATAGCCACGCATCTTGACGCCCAAGATGTTGAAGTCCGCTTCGGCCGTTTCGATCGTGGGTGATTCTTGGCCGTTTAGGAAAGCGACTTCGATGACAGGCAGGTCGTTCGGATCCGCCAGCAAATACCAAGCCTTGGCGGATGAACCCGTATAAGTTGTGTTGCCCAGGTAGCGACTGACTTCGACTCGGTACTTGCCTTGGTGCGGATTGCTCGTGGTAGACTTGGTGTTGGCAGTAGTGTCGCGCATTTCGAGCGACTTGTAGAGCTGGGCGGCAATGGTCGAAATGGCCGTCGGGACAAGTAGCACTTGAGGCATGATGCCAACAGGCTTG
Organism: Pirellula sp.; assembly: GCA_031363425.1. Lineage (GTDB taxonomy): Bacteria > Planctomycetota > Planctomycetia > Pirellulales > Pirellulaceae > JBKCUI01. Next base: position 2,789 of record JANLUJ010001158.1, on the reverse strand, counting down.
CCATCGGTATCAACTTGATCCATGAACGTCGTTTCACCTTGCGTTAATCCGTCGATACCAAGGTTGGTAGTGGCTCCAAGGATGTAGTTCTTGTTACCGGCCGCAAAGAATGCCGCATTGTTCAGGAACGTTGTCCAGAAGATGTCATTGATCTTGAGACCCGAGCCCCGACCGAGTTTCCGAGGCACGGTGGTAATTGCACCGAGGTCGTCATTGATAAAATCGCGGCGATCGATAGCCAGCATGAGGCCATAGGTATCGGCCCTGTTGGTGTACTTCTCTTCGCCGAGCGTACCAGTGGAGATCTCGCCACCGGGCGCCACCAGTTCATATTGATCCTTACCCACAAGTCGGTAACTTGAAATCGTCTTGAAATCGTTGACGGTTCGGACGGCGCAGATGTTTCTCCACACACGTTCGACAGAGAAAAACCCTTCCAACAGAAACTTGTTGGCTACGTTGGAGAGGATTCCTGACACTTCGATGGTCGAGAGACCAGCTTGAATCGACGGGGCGAATGCAAAACGGAGTACTTCGCGTGAATCTCGGAAATTGCGTCCCGTGTAGCCATTGGCCCAGGCAGCTTCGAGCACAAGTTCTTGGAGTGTGATTCCGCCTCGGAAACGACGGTTCGCTGCCTCGAGCGTCTTAGGCTCATACATCGTTTCGACATCGGTATGTCGAGCAGCCAACATGCAAGCTGCTTCAAGTACCTGCCCTGTGAGTGATCGATCGACTGAGTGAATTGCCGGTGCTTGTGGGCGCTGCGTTCGTAACATCTCTAACTCCGTTCGAGGGGAATCCCAGCCTTCACCGATTGCCCGAGCTTCGATCGAAGCATCGCGACCATTGCAGATTTTTCGAATGGCAGCGATTCGTTTGAGTTCGTTTGCCATGGAGGCGCGAAGGTTGGCGACAGCATCCACATGTGGCGTGGTATGTTGCGGGGGAATTTCAACCGACAGTTGGTTATCGTCGAGCGAGACGGTGTCAATCTTGCTATGAGCGACCGCGAACATTTGTCTTAGTGAATCGGTTTGCGATGCAGTCAGTGTTTCTGCATCAAAGCCATGGATTCCCAGCCAGGCATCAAAGGCGGATGGTTTTTCCACAGGTGAGGTCTCGCCCCCTAATGCGCCTGCGGCATCCTGGCTAGCTGCGATTTGAGCACTCGTGTTGTCATCCGCACCGAGTACAACAAAGCTAACTTCACCTAACATGGACCTTCTCGCCACATTCATTGGCCCAATGACTTCTTGGCCGTTTACCATAGTCGTCTTGCCTTCGGCCACGAACTCGACTTGGTCGGCTCTCGCGCCAATGGAGGCTTGCCAAGCAAATCCCTTGTCGTTGAGCGAAATGACCTGCCGAGCCTTGGGAGAATCGCCCATGACTTGTCCGGCCACAATGAGGGAATTGTTCATCACAGCAATGGAGTCAGTCTGTCCCACTACGAAATCCACGTCTCGAGTGTGGTCCAGCAAAATGGGTCGGCGCTGCTTACCCATCTGCATACCCTGCAAATCGACGACGACCGGATATCGCCAGCCAGATAATTGCATTGGTCCACCGGTGTAAGCGGTCATGGTGAACCGACGTAGGGTGGTTTCATTGCCGTCAGCTGGCGCAGCTTCGAACTCAACCGAGCAAGCCTGCAAATTAAGAAGCTTGTCCTCGGATTGCGCCAGAATGTTTAGTTCGTTTGGTAACTGGTTTTCAATCGTTAGCAGCTGGGTCACTGAGAGACTCCTCGTTGACATCGGGGGTAAGTACAGGCACCGGAGCGCCAGGTAATGCAAGACCAAGTTCAGACATCAGGGCCAACTCCTTAGCTCGCTGATAAAGGGCATCTTCCCAATCACGACCTTGACGCGCATACTCATACGCAAGTGTCGTTGTATGATTGGAAAGACGAGCCGCTTGTGCGTTTGCCTCTTTCAAGGGATCGACATGTTCTTGTCCATCCCAAAACCATTGATGTGAGGCGTCGAAGGTTGTCGTTCGAACCGATTGAGGTAGCAAGCCTTCAATGAGAATGGCTTCATTGAGCCACGCAGTTAGAATGCGATCGAGCACCACCCGTGCCATATTCGACTGATCGACACGGATGGACTTGAAGTAGGTTTGATGGTCAAGTCGACCGCTCGCATAATTATAACCTGACGAATTCCCGGCTGCGACATTGAACGGCATGTTGAGGCAGCGTGCTATTTCATTGAGGATCTCATGCTTAAATTCAGCATAGGAGGTCGTTGGTTGCTCAGCGTGGATTTGACTCATCTTCCATCCACCAGGCATCGTAACAAGCGATCGCTTTTCGAGTTCGATGGGTTCGAATGGTTCTGCTGCATCGGCTTCGCCATTGGCGGGTGAATCGGTATACAAAATCCCAGCGAAGTCAGCTGCGGTTTCTGCAGCTGCAATCACTGCGAGTGTGAAGCGGCGCAACTGTGCGAACAAGGGAAGTGCCGGTGTGATCTCAGGGATGCCACGCACTTGACCGGGTCGATCGACTCGGAATAGATGCAACATTGCACTAGTCGTAACGGTGTTGAATTCTCCCCATGCAGTTCCGGTGTCACCTGGATGGGATTTGAGCACATGGTAAAGAACTGGGTTTCCGAACGAATCGAATTGGATGCCGTCAATGTAGTTGGATAAGCCATTCACACCGAATGGAGTGGTCACTTGGTCCGCTTCGACGAGCATCAAATCCAGCTGAACGGGCGTTTGGACGCTTGGGTTGCTGGTCATGATGCCGAAGGCTTCCCCATCTCCACAGCATGCCA
>JANLUJ010001144.1:0-5581 GCA_031363425.1 Pirellula sp. | reverse complement strand
GCTGGATCCCTTGGACGGGTCGCTCGTATGATTGAAAAGGGGCTTTGATTTGCCTTGGCACACGATACCCTCGTTCCAAGGCTGCTGCCTAGGAACGCACTGCCTAGGAGGCTCTGCCTGGGCTAAAGCATAGTCAGTCCGATGAACGGTTGGGACAACGTTGGGACAACTGTTCTGCTCTCGGAGGCTCCGCCTCCAGTATCGTATCGTTCCTTCAAATCAAACTGAGAATCGACAACCTATGAAACTCTATCTTGCCTTGATCGGTCTGGTCATTTTTACTGGCGCGAGTCAGGGCAATCCTACTGAGTTATTGCAAGTTGCCGGCCGCAAGACGCAGCAAATCGAGGGCTGGACATTGCACATCAGCGACGAGCTGTTCGGCAACGAAAAGGCCGCGACCGAGAAGGCGTTGGAACTCCTAACGTTACAACTGCAAGAGATAACTCGTGTTGTTCCTGCGTCGGCAGTCATGGAACTCCGCAAAGTGCCACTTTGGTTTTCTCCCGAATACCCAGGTGTACAACCCCGCGCAGAATTTCATCCAGGCGCCGGTTGGTTGCGAGACAACCAACGCGATCCTGCGATGGCGAAGGCGATTGAATTCACGAACGTTCGCATTTTCGAGCGTGAAACAAGAAGAATGCCGAACTTCGCATTGCACGAACTCGCCCATGCCTATCACGACCGTGTTCTTTCCAAAGGATTTGGAAACAACCAAATCAAAGCGGCTTTCGAGAATGCCAAAGCCAAGGGGCTATACGACCGCGTCGAACAACGATTCGGCGACGGACGCTCGGAAAATGTCCGAGCCTATGCCATCACGAATCCAATGGAGTACTTTGCCGAATGCAGCGAAGCGTTCTTCTCAACCAACGACTTCTTCCCGTTCACTCGCGAGCAACTCGAGAAACACGACCCCGAAATGTTCGCGTTGTTGAAGACTCTTTGGTCGGTTTCTGCCGATGACGAACCAGTCAAGACGGCGGCGGCCTATCATGATTGGAAGCATTCTGGATCAATGTGGTTGCTCACGACTCCCGAGGGTGCTGATTTGCCCGCCAATGCAAAGGTAGAACAGTTTCCTGTGCTCGTGAGGCTGCATCGGGACTTCTTTGACTTCACTCAAGCAACGTCCAACGGTGATGATTTGCGTATTTCGTCAGGCGATGGTGATCGACTGGCGTTTCAGATTGAAGAGTGGGATGCAACGAACGGAATCGCCAGCGTTTGGGTGCGGGTGCCCGAGATCACGGGAAATGCGAGGCAGGTGATTACGCTACATTGGGGCAATGCAAACGCCAGAAGCGAGTCCGATGGCAAGGCAGTGTTCAATCAGTCCAACGGGTATCTCAGCGTGTGGCACATGAACAATCCGGTGCGCGACGAAGTCGGTTCACTGACGAGTATAGATACCGGCACGACGCAGACAATCGGAATGATAGCCTCAGCCAGGCATCTGCCCGGCGGTAGGGGCCTATTCGGTGGCGACACTATTTCAAACTATCCGAGTGGTGCAAGTTCTCACTCTACCGAAGCGTGGTTTCGTCCCGAGCAACCGAATACGACGCTCATCGCCTGGGGCAACGAGCAAGCGCAAGGCAAGGTCGTAATGCATTACCGCAGTCCGCCGCACATTCAAATGGATTGTTACTTCTCCAGAGGCAATGTCAGTGGTGACAGCCGAATTCCCCTCGGCGATTGGACACACGTCGTTCACACTTATCACGACGGAGAATCGAGGGTTTATGTGAATGGCGTTCTGGATGGCATCAACGTCAAGCAAGGCCCACCGCTCAACATCAGAACACCAGCGAGACTCTGGATAGGGGGCTGGTACAACCGTTTTGATTTCGTCGGCGATATCGACGAGGTCCGTGTCTCGCAAGTCACACGCACGGCAGAGTGGATCAAACTGCAATACGAAAACCAAAAGCCCAACCAATCATTGATTGGCCCGCTCGTGCAGCCAGGTGATGAGTTCTCGGTTTCGAATCAGCGTCTCGCGCTGGCCGAAGGCCAAAGCGCGACGATCTCGGCAAAAGCAGGTAGCGCCCAAAAAGTAGCTTGGATTCTGAAACGCGCCGGCAAAGAGTCGATCGTAGCGACGGATCGCTTCTCATACACATTCGATGCTGGACGAGTGACCAAGTCGATTGGAGACGAGGAACTTACATCGACGCTCACTTTCAAGGCGATCTACGCTAACGAAGTGAAGTCCAAAGACATCGCAATCACGATCAGCGACGACATTCCTGAGCCGGCTTTCACCCTGACTGCGCCTGAAAATTGGGATGGACGTGAGACGATTGAAGTCGTGCCCCAGATCAAAAACCACGCCGCGATGCAGGCCAAAGGCAAGGGGCATTTGAACGTCCTTTGGACCGTCGACAATATCGCCGTCATCAAACGCGTCGATGCAAATAAGCTGGTCCTTCAAAGGGCACAAGGCAGCGGCTCATTGCGAGTTACTGCAGCCGTCGACAATGGCGGACCACAGATAACGCAGTCGGTTACCATCCGAGTGAAAGAACCGTCGTCAACCAATAAAGAATGGCTATCGCGGCCAACGGAGAGTAACGAACAACCGGAAGATAACCAGTTCATCGCTCGCGAACATCTTGATCAAAACGGCCCTCGCCAAGGTACTCTGGTATATGCGGGAACGCTCAACGAAGCCGCTGACTCGGTCTTCGTAAAGGTCTTTGCCGACGAACAACTTTTCGCGACGGAAACGAGTAAGCCCACCGCAGACAAGAAGTATTCACTGACTGTGAAGTTAAAAGCAGGGCTCATCCAATACCGCACCGAGTTCGGCTCGAAGATCGGTGATCGAGAGATCGCGTTGCATTCGGCCAAGAACATCGTTTGCGGCGACGCATTTCTCATCATCGGACAGTCCAACGCGGTAGCGAACGACTTTGGCAAGGAGAACCCGCTCGTCTCGAGCGATTGGGTTCGCACCTTTGGCGCGGCTACAGGCGATCCCAACGGTTCGCGATTGAAGTTGTGGGCCAACGCGGAAGCTCGCAGTCCGGGTGGCAAGTCGGAGATTGGTTACTGGGGTATGGAACTTGGACGGCAATTGGTCGAGAGCGAGAAACTGCCGATCTGCCTCATCAATGGAGCGGTCGGCGGCACGCGCATCGACCAACATCAGCGAAATGATGCTGATCCAACCGATGTCAAATCCATCTACGGTCGACTCCTTTGGCGAGTCCAACAAGCCAAGTTGACCCACGGCATTCGAGCGGTAATTTGGCATCAGGGCGAGAACGACCAAGGAGCCGATGGACCGACTGGCGGATATGGTTATGAGACCTATCGCCAATTCTTCGTAGACCTCGCCGCGTCCTGGAAAGGCGACTTCCCAAACATCCAGCGCTACTACCTTTTTCAGATTTGGCCAAAAGCTTGCGCGATGGGCATCAATGGCTCGGACAACCGCCTGCGCGAAGTGCAACGAGGGTTGCCCCGCTACTTCTCGAACCTCAGCGTGATGTCGACGCTGGGCATCAATCCGCCCGGAGGCTGCCATTTTCCTGCAGACGGATATGCTGAATTCGCTCGGCTGCTGAAACCGTTGATCGACCATCAAATTTATTACCACAATATCGATGGCCCCGTCACACCGCCGAACTTGTTGAGGGCATTCTTCACGTCACCAACATGTGATGAATTGAATTTGGAGTTCGATCAACCGGTGCAATGGAACGATAACCTAGCAAGCCAGTTTCATTTGCCTGGAGAAGCTAGGCAGATCGCTTCCGGTTCTGCAAGCGGAGGACTTATCGCGCTGAAGTTGATAGGGCCGTCCAAGGCCACGACTGTGACTTACGTCGACAGTGCCAATTGGAATCCGGATAACTTGCTTTTCGGTACGAACGGACTAGCCGCCTTAACGTTTTGCGAAGTAACGATTGAGCGCTAAGGCTACCTACCGTAGTTCACTCTCGCCGAGAGTGACTTTGCGCATTGGCCCACGTACGCCCGCGACCGCCCCTTTTTAGCAAAAGTTCCTTGCTCGCCCGCGTTTTCCGGTTAAACTTTGCGTTACAGAGTTTCGGTTGGCTTATGTAACCGGCCTCAAAAACTGCATGCTTCACGTCTTTTTACTTTGCGATAGAGAGTTATCGAATGACGCCTCAGCACGACATCTACTTCACCAGCGACCGAGACATTGTGTCGACCGAAAATCCAGCCTGTATCCATCAAAAGGAGCAAGTTAGCTTTACACACCAGGCTCGAGCGATGGGGGTGTCTATCGCAACGATGATCGGAGCGTACTTGCTGTGGGCACAAGACTTTGGCAACACCGGTTTTGCCGTCTTCTTAATCGCGACCTCGCTCCTTTTTACTTGGAACTACACTTGCGACAAAATCGCGGCGGTCCAATACCGCCGTGTATTGCTGATCGGTCTTGCTTTGCTACTTGGATGCATCCGATTGATTTGGCAACCAAACGTGATTGTTTGCTCAGTCGGGATCATGCAATTGTTGGCTATCGCCATGACCATGCAATCGAGGCCGAGGGGAGTTTTCAGACTGATCGCCTTTGCCTTTCAAAGCGCCGTCAACGGAGTGCTGCGATGGATTCACCTGCCGTGGGGAGGAATCCTAAATGGGATGTCCCAAAATCGACTTGCGTGGCTCAGTTGGGGGCTACCACTTTTTGCCGGAGTTCTTTTCTTGATACCGTTGATTCAATCCCATCCCGATTTGGCGTTGGAGGTGGCCCGCAATTTGTCCAGCCTAATGGATTACACACTGAACTGGGCTTCGCAATTGAACTTCGTCCCGGTGATATTCGTGACGATGGTCGGCATCTTGTCTTTGGGAGTTCTCTTGCCTTACTATTGGAAAGAGAGGACGACGGTAGTAAGCCATGCACAGCTCTCCACGCAAGCCGCCTGTTCACAGACAGAATACCTCGCTTCGCGGAATACGCTAATCGTCGTCAGTTGCGTTTTTGTATGGTTCCTGTTCGTCGAAATTCAAGCAACATGGTTTCGTGATTTCCCGGAAGGCTTCATCTACTCAACGTACGCCCACCAAGGAGCGGCGTGGTTAACGGTTGCGTTGGGTATGTCGACGATCGCAATGTTCATCCTGTTTCGTCCTCAGGTGCATCAGCATCCCCGCATTGCGACGCTCCAACGGTTAGCGTGGCTTTGGTCCAGCTGCAACGTTCTCTTGGTGATTGCTGTCTTCTATCGATTGATCTTTTACGTCAATTTTAACGGTATGACGCGAATGCGAATCATTGGTTTTGTCGGTGTCTCATGCGTGTTTGCTGGATTCACTATTGTGAACTGGAGAATCGTTCACCAGAAGTCCATGTCATGGATTCTTAACAAGCAATTATGGGCGTTTCTATGGAGTATCTACTTACTCGCATTGCTGCCGATGGATGCGGTCTCATACCGCTGGAACGAATCTCGTATCCGTGCTGGGCATCTGGCGCCAGCCGTTCAAATTGCCGTCCATACGATCTCCGACGAAGGCTTGCTATGTCTTTTGCCTCTATTGGCAGCGAACGAGGTTGAAATTCGGGAGGGTGTTGCGGCGATTCTCGCAGAGC